>DASQNB010000257.1:0-3837 GCA_035645175.1 Geodermatophilus sp. | reverse complement strand
GGTCGGGGTGGGTGCTGCAGCGGACGACCAGCTCCCCGTCGACGTCGAAGGCGGCGTTGTCCACGCCCTCCCCGAGGGGGACGACCGACGTGGCGCGCCACGCGGGCAGGTGGCGGACGAGCAAGCGGCGGACGACGTCGGCCGACGGATCGGGGGCGGCGGGGATGGGCATGACCGGCCTCGTGGGGACGTCGACGTGCGCAGGACCGACGACCGGACGCCAGCGAGCGGGCCCGTGCGGCACACCGCCCCGCGCGCTCGACGGGAGTCGCCGCGAGGCGTGCCGCGGCCGGATCGCCGTACGTCGACGGGCGACCCCGATCGGCGCTCCCGGTCGGCAGACCGGGGCCTCCGGCGGACCTAGCGTCGCCGGGCGACGACACCGCCGGGTGTCGAGCGCCGACCAGCGAGAGGACCCGTCCGATGTCCCGAACGACCCTCACCACCGTGTCGCTCACCGTCCTCGTGTGGACGGCGATGCTGTCGTTCGGCGGCGTCGCCGCCGAGACCGTGATGCTCTACCCGAACGTCTTCGGCGACCCGCCGGAGTCGCTGGACCGTGCCCGGGAGTTCCTCGTCGCCGGTGGTCCCGCTGACTACTTCCCCCCGCTGGGCGCCACGGTGGTGCTGAGCAGCCTGGCCGCGACCGTGCTGGCGTGGCGCGAGCCGCGGCTGCGGTGGTGGGTCGTCGGCGCGGCCGCGGTCTTCATCGCCTGCGAGTTCCTGTTCTCGGTGCTGTTCTTCTGGCCGCGCAACGACGTCCTGTTCGTCGACCCGGTCGGTACGCACCCGCCGGAGTACCTCCGTCAGGTCGCCCACGAGTTCGTCTCCGGGCACCGGGTGCGCCTCGTCGGCGGCGCGGTGACAGCGGCACTGGCGTTCACCGCGCTGCTGCGCTGGGTGCGCGCCACGGCTCACGCACCGGTCGAGCGGGTCGAGGCCGGCCGGTGACCGGCCCGCGGGTACTGCACCTGCCCACCGGCGAGACGGTCACGATCCTGGCCTCCGGTCGGGACACCGGCGGCGCCGTGTTCGAGGTCGAGGCGCTCCTGCCGCCGGGGCTCACCGGACCACCGCGGCACCGTCACCGTGCGCAGACGGAGACCTTCACCGTGCAGGAGGGACGGCTGCGGGTGGTCCTCGGGCGGGAGGTCCGCGTCCTCGCCGCCGGGGAGTCGGTGGTGGCCCCTCCCTCGGTTGCGCACGCCTTCGCCAACCCGTTCGGCGAGCCGGCGCGGATCCGCGTGCGGGAGACGCCCGCCGGGCCGCTCGAGGAGCAGTTCGTCGCCCTCGCCGGCAGCGGCCGGATCCCGCCGGTCGGTCAGCTCGCGTCCATCAACGTGCGGCACGGCCTGTCCTTCGCCCTGGACGGCGTCCCGGACGTCGTCCAGGAGCCGGCGTGGCGGCTCCTGGCGTGGATCCACGCGCACGGGCGCCACACCCCTCCGTCCCGTGCCCGACGCGACGGAGGGGGGTGACCCCGTGCAGCGGACGGTGCGGCGGCGGCTCCTCCCGTCACACCCCCGGGACGACGAGGCCGGTCTCGTAGGCCAGCACCACCAGGCGGGCGCGGTCGCGGGCGCCGAGCTTCGTCAGCAGCCGCGAGACGTAGGTGCGAGCCGTCGCCGGCGAGAGGAACAGCTCGCGGGCGATCTCCTCGTTGGACAGACCCCGCCCCACGAGGGCGAGCACCTCCCGCTCCCGCTCGGTGAGCGCCTGCAGCGGCGTGTCGTCCACCGCGGCGTGCAGTCGTTCGGCGAGTGACCGCAGCACCGTCCCGGTGACCGCCGGCGACAGCAGCGACTCCCCCGCGGCGACCACGCGGATCGCCTCGCGCAGGTCGGTCGGTGAGACGTCCTTGAGCAGGTAGCCGGCCGCGCCGGCACGGATGGCCTCCAGCACGTGCTCGTCCTCGTCGAAGGTGGTGAGCACCAGCACCCGGACACCGTCGAGCTCCGGGTCGGCGACGATCTCCCGGGTGGCCTGCAGCCCGTCCACGTCCGGCATCCGGATGTCCATGAGGACGACGTCCGGCCGCAGCTCACGGGCCCGGCTCAGACCCGACCGACCGCTGCGGGCCTCCCCCACGACGGTGATGTCGCCGTCGCGCTCGGCCAGTGCCCGCAGCCCCGTGAGCACCAGTTCCTGGTCGTCGACCAGCACGACGCGGATCACCGGCCCAGCCTCACCGGGAGCACCGCGCGCACCACGAAGCCGCCCCCCTCCCGGTGCCCGGCGCTCAGGGAACCCCCCAGCACCGCGGCCCGCTCCTGCATGCCGACCAGCCCCTGGCCACCGCCGGCGGACGACGCCGCGGGAGCGCGACCGTCCGGGCCGTCATCGGCGACGACGACCTCCAACCGGCCACCGCGCACGCCGGCGGTGACCGTCGCGCGCCTGGCGCCGGAGTGCCGGATGACGTTGGTCAACGACTCCTGCACGATCCGGAAGGCGCCCGCCTCGATCGCGTGGTCCAGGCAGCCGCCGTCGACGGTCACGTCGAGGTCGACCGCGACGCCGGCATCCCGGGCAGCGTCCACGAGACGCCCGATCCCGGCCAGGCCCACCGCTCCCCGTTCGACCTCCCCCCACGGCGCGCGGAGGAGCTTCACGGTGGCCCGCAGTTCCCGGAGCTGGGCCGAGGTCGCCGCACCGATCTGCTCGACGGCCCGCCGGGCGGCCTCGTCGTCCCGGCCGATCGCCTCGGCAGCGACGTTGCCGTGCAGGGCGATGACCGACATCGCGTGCCCCACGGAGTCGTGCAGGTCCTGGGCGATGCGCACCCGTTCGGCCTGCAGTCGGCGCTCGGCCTCCCGGCTCTGCTCGGCGGCCGTCAGTGCCCGCACCCGCTGCTGCTGCGACCGCGTCTCCCGGCGAGCGCGCACGCTCAGGCCCAGGGCGATCGCCGCGGCGACCAGCGCCACGTTGGTCAGCAGCTCGTAGCTGAGCAGGTACGTGGTCGGCAGGCCGTCGGCGACCCGGGCCCACGCGGCCACGGCGACCAGCACGGCACCCGCCCCGACCGCCCAGCGCAGGACACCCACCTCCGCCGCGAGGTAGAGCACGGCGACAGCAGGGAGGGCGATGCCGATGGGCGGGAGGTCGAGGCCGTAGTAGACGAAGATGCCGAAGACGGTTGCCGCGAGTACCACCCGTGGGGCACGTCGGGCGGTCAGGACCAGGGCTCCGGAGCCGACGGCGAACAGGTAGGCGCCGGCGGCGCCCTGCCCCGTCCCCTCCAGGTCTGCGGCGATGACCAGGGCGAGGGTGAGGGTCTGCGCCGCCGCCAGCAGCAGGTCGGTCGGGCGCCGGTCCAGCCTGGCGCCGGTGCCCCCCGACGGGTCCCTGGTGTCGGGCACGGGGTCAGCGTAGGAACCCCGGCGGGCGGCGGACATCCCTCCGCGTCGCCCCGGACGGTCGCCTCGAGGAGACAGCGGCCGTCGACCCGCGTCGACGCTCCCGGAGCCGTCCGCGGGGTCGGCGAGATGATCCCCGGCACCGCGTCCCCGTACCGACGACGTCGGCAGCTGGGGGGACCCCGGGCCCGCACGAGGTCGACGGGTACGGCGTGCCCCGCGCGCACGTGCACCCGCAGCTGCGCCCCGGCGACCCGGACGTCGGGGGGGACGCGCCCCGCGGGGCGGCGGCTGAGACCCTTCCGTCATGAGCCACGGTCACGCCGTCCAGGACGAGCTCCGCGAACCGGCCCGCGCGCTGCGTCGCGCGATCCCCGAGGTCTACGACGGCTACCGCCAGTTGCACGCCGCCGCGTACGCCGCCGGTGCGCTGGACGAGAAGACGAAGGAGTTGATCGCGCTCGCCATCGCGGTCAGCAAG
>DASQNB010000256.1:0-2014 GCA_035645175.1 Geodermatophilus sp. | reverse complement strand
CGTGGGCGTCGGCTACGGCAAGGCCAAGGAGGTGCCCGCGGCGATCGCCAAGGGCGTCGAGGAGGCCAAGAAGCACTTCTACAAGGTGCCGCGCATCGCCAGCACCATCCCGCACCCCGTGCAGGGTGAGGCGGCGGCCGGTGTCGTGCTGCTCAAGCCGGCCAGCCCCGGTACCGGTGTCATCGCCGGTGGCCCGGTGCGTGCCGTGCTCGAGTGCGCCGGCATCCACGACGTGCTCTCCAAGAGCCTCGGGTCCTCGAACCCGATCAACATCGTGCACGCCACCATGCAGGCGCTGAAGGACCTCGTCCGTCCCGAGGAGATCGCGGCCCGCCGCGGTCTGCCGCTCGAGGACGTCGCTCCCGCGGCCATGCTGCGGGCGCGTGCGGGCCAGGGGGTCTGAGATGGCGCAGCTGAAGGTCACCCAGATCCGGTCGGCGATCGGCACCAAGTTCAACCAGCGCCAGACGCTGCGCTCGCTGGGCCTCAAGCGGATCAACGACTCGGTCGTCCAGGAGGACCGTCCCGAGATCCGCGGGATGGTCGCGACGGTGCCGCACCTGGTCGCCGTCGAAGAGATCGGCCGCGCTTCGGGCGAGGAGGAACGCTGACATGACTCTCAAGGTCCACCACCTGCGTCCGGCCCCCGGCGCCCACACCCCCAAGACCCGTGTGGGTCGCGGTGAGGGCTCCAAGGGCAAGTCCGCCGGTCGCGGCACCAAGGGCACCGGCGCGCGGGGCAACACCTCCCCGCGCTTCGAGGGCGGGCAGACGCCGCTGCACATGCGGCTGCCCAAGCTCTCGGGCTTCAAGAACCCGAACAAGGTCGTCTTCCAGGTCGTCAACCTCGACCGGATCGCGTCCCTGTTCCCCCAGGGCGGCTCGGTGAACCCGGACTCCCTCGCCGAGGTCGGCGCCGTGCGGCGCGGGCAGCCGGTGAAGGTCCTCGGCACCGGCGACCTGGGCGGTGTCCAGGTGCACGTGCACGCACACGCCTTCTCCGCGTCGGCCGCTGAGAAGATCGGCGCGGCCGGGGGCAGCACCACCCGCATCTGAGAGGACCCCCCTGCCCCCCGTCGTCCAAGGACCCCGTCCCCCTCACCCCTCGGTGAAGGACCCCCTCCTCCCCACCCCTCGCACGCTCGGGGCGGGACCCGGGAGAGGGCCGCGGGACGGAGCCGGTGGCGGGGCCCTGCAGGGGGGCCTTCTGCTGCCCGGCCGGTGCGCGCGCCGGCGGGCCCAGGGGGACGACACACCGCGGTGCCCGTACCGACGGGTGCGCGGAGGACCGTCTCCTGCCGTTGCTAACCTCATCCGACCGAGCAGGGGAGGGCACGTGCTGCAGGCGTTCGCCGCGGCGTTCCGGACGCCAGACCTCCGGCGCAAGCTGCTGTTCTCCCTGGCCATCATCGCCGTGTACCGCCTGGGGGCCGCCATCCCCGGCCCCGGCGTCTCGGTCGAGGCCATCAACAGCTGCCTCGAGCAGGCGCAGGCCTCCGACCAGCGCGACCTCTACTCGCTGGTCAACCTGTTCTCCGGCGGTGCGCTGCTGCGGCTGAGCGTCTTCGCGCTCGGGATCATGCCCTACATCACGGCGAGCATCATCGTGCAGCTGCTGGTGGTCGTGATCCCGCGGTTCGAGCAGTTGAAGAAGGAAGGGCAGTCGGGTCAGGCGAAGCTGACCCAGTACACCCGCTACCTGACGATCGCCCTCGCCGTCCTGCAGAGCACCGGCATCATCGCCCTGGCCCGCAGCGGCCAGCTGTTCCCGGGCTGCTCGCAGGACATCATCCCGTCGGACTCCGTCTGGACGACGATCATCCTGGTGGTCGCGCTGACCGCCGGCACCGCGGTGATCATGTGGCTGGGTGAGCTGCTGACCGAGAAGGGGATCGGCAACGGCATGTCCGTGCTGATCTTCACCTCGATCGCGGCCCGGATCCCCGCCGAGGGCGGCGCGATCCTGCAGACCCGCGGCGGCATCGTGTTCGCGCTGGTCTGTCTGCTGGCGCTG
>DASQNB010000255.1:0-5554 GCA_035645175.1 Geodermatophilus sp. | reverse complement strand
GAGACGCCGGCGGGCACCGCGCTGGACACCCTGCTGTGGGGCCGGCGCCGCGGCTGATCCGTCGTCTGCCGCCGGTAGCGTGCGACCCGTGATGGGGATGGGCGGGGCCGGCGGCCCCGACGCGGAACGGCGCCGGCGGCTGGTCGCCGCGGTCGTGGTGCTCGCGCTGCTGGTGACCGCGGCGGCGACGGTGCTGTCGATCGCCCTCGGCTGAGGAGGCCTCCCGTGGACACACCGACCGGCGACCCGGCGATCGAGGACTGGTTCGCCGCGGCGGGCCCGCGCGAGTCGGAGCTGCGGCGGGTCGACGAGCTGGTCCTGGCCGCCGCACCGGGCATCGACCGGCAGCTGGTGCCGGTCGGCTCCGGGTCGATGCTCGGCTACGGGCTCATGCCCTACCGGCCGCGGTCGGCCAGGCAGACGACGACGTGGCCGCTGATCGCCCTGGCGGCCCAGAAGCGGCACCTGTCGCTCTACGTGTGCGCCGTCGTCGACGGGGAGTACCTCGCCGAGGCCCGCGCCGAGCGGCTGGGCCGCGTGTCCTGCGGGAAGAGCTGCATCCGGTTCCCCTCGCTGGACCGGGTCGACCGGGCCGAGCTGACCGCGTTGCTGCAGGACGCGGTCGCCGCGACGCGGTCCGGCGCCAACGCCTACTCCGCCGGCTGATCGGCCCGCCGCCGGGCCAGTGGGTCCGCGGGTGCGGCCCCGGCGAGGTACGTGGCGAACCAGTCGCGGGCCAGCTCGGCGGCCGTCTGCAGCGTGCCCGGCTCCTCGAACAGGTGCGAGGCGCCGGGGACGACGGCCAGCCGGTTCGCGCACCGCAGCCGGGTCTGCGCCTCCCGGTTCAGCTCGAGCACCTGCTGGTCGTGGCCGCCCACGACCAGCAGCGTGGGCGCCCGCACGTCGGCCAGCGCGGGACCGGCCAGGTCGGGCCGGCCGCCGCGGGAGACCACCGCGCGCACGGTGTCGTCCTGCGCCGCCGCGACCAGGGCCGCCGCGGCGCCGGTGCTGGCGCCGAAGTAGCCCAGCGGCAGGTCCGTGCAGGCCGGCTCGGCGTCCGCCCAGCGGGCGACCCCGGCCAGCCGGCCGGCCAGCAGCGCCACGTCGAAGACGGGACCGCGGGCGGCCTCCTCGGCCGGGGTGAGCAGGTCGACCAGCAGCGTGGCCAGCCCGGCGCAGTGCAGCACCTCGGCGACGGCGCGGTTGCGGGGGCTGTGCCGGCCGCTGCCGCTGCCGTGGGCGAAGACGACCAGCCCGACAGCGTGCTCGGGGACGGTCAGGTGCCCGGCCAGGCCGCCGGCCACGACCTCGTCGTCCCGTGGTGTGGGGGTGCCCTGCGCGGGCACCGGGGCCGGACGGCGCAGCAGCGCGAGGACCTCGTCGTCCTCGGTCGGCCGGAAGTCGGCGTAGGCCTGCCCGACCGCGGCGAAGCGCTCCGGGCTCTCCAGGCAGACCACCTCGTCGACCACCGGGGCGATCTCCTGCAGCGCGCGCGGCGAGCCGACCGGCACGGCCAGCACGACCCGCGCCGCACCGTGCGCCCGGGCCACCGCGCAGGCGGCCCGGGCGGTGGCGCCGGTCGCGACGCCGTCGTCCACCACCACCGCCGTCCGGCCCTCGAGGGGCAGCCGGGGACGGTCGCCGCGCAGCTGCCGCGCCCGCCGGTCCAGCTCGGCCCGCTCGCGCCGCTCGACGTCGTCGAACGTCGCCTCGTCGACCCGGCCGGCCCGCACCACGTCGTCGTTGACGACGATCACGCCGTCCTCGCCGACCGCGCCCATCGCCAGCTCCGGGCGCCGGGGCAGGCCCAGCTTGCGGACCAGGACCACGTCGAGCGGCGCGCCGACCGCGCGGGCCACCTCCGCGGCCACCGGCACCCCGCCGCGCGGCAGCCCGAGCACCACGACGTCGCGGCCGGCCAGCGCCGCCATCCGGCGACCGAGCTGCCGGCCCGCGTCCCTGCGGTCCTGGAACGGCACCCGCGCCTCCTCGCGTCGGCCCCATGCTCACCCTGGTCCCGTCCCACCGCGATCCGCAACCCAGGGTTGCCGCGGTGACTTTGGTCCCTGGTGTGGCCGGCCGCCGGCGGCCACCGTGGTGGGCGCCGGCGCCGAGGGCGTCGGCCGGTCCCCATCCCACGTGCACGGAGGCGCCCCCGAATGACGCTGACCGACGACCTCGCCGTCGAGCAGGCCGTGGCCCGACTGGCCGACGAGTTCCAGGCGCGGCTGCGTCCGCAGGTCATCGGCACCGTGGTCCGGACCTGCCGTCAGGACCTCAGCGGGGTGCCGGCCACGGCGCTGCCGGAGCTGGTCGAGCGGCTCGCGCGGGAGCGGCTGCAGTCCGTCGCCTGAACCACCCCGATACCGGGTTGCCGCCGTCCGGACGATGACCGGGTGGGCTACGTCGACGTGACTGGGGTGCAGCACACCCTCCCCGACGGGCGGGTGCTGCTCGACGCCGTCTCCTTCCGGGTCGGTGAGGGCGCCCGCGCCGCACTGGTCGGTGAGAACGGGGCCGGCAAGACGACCCTGCTGCGGATCGTCGCCGGCGACCTGGTGCCCGAGGCCGGCACCGTCGTCCGCAGCGGTGGGCTCGGCGTGATGCGCCAGTTCATCGGCTCGGTCCGCGACGACACGACCGTCCAGCGCTTCCTCGTCGACCTCGCGCCCCCGGCCGTGCGGGACGCCTGGGAGGCGGTCGAGGCCGCAGAGCTGACCCTCATGGAGACCGACGACGACGCCGCGCAGCTGACCTACGCCTCGGCGCTGGCGCAGTGGGGCGACGCCGGCGGCTACGACGCGCAGGTCACCTGGGACACCGTGACCGTGGCCGCGCTCGGTGTCCCCCTCGACGGCTGCAAGTACCGCGAGCTGTCCACCCTCTCCGGCGGGGAGCAGAAGCGGCTCGCGCTGGAGGCGCTGCTGCGCGGCCCGGACCAGGTGCTGCTGCTCGACGAGCCGGACAACTACCTCGACGTCCCGGGCAAGCGCTGGCTGGAGGAGCGGCTGCTGGAGACCCGCAAGACGGTGCTGTTCGTCAGCCACGACCGGGAGCTGCTGGCCCGCGTCGCCGACCGGGTGGTCACCGTCGAGGGCGGGACGGCGTGGGTGCACGGCGGCGGGTTCGCCGGCTACGCCGACGCGCGGACGGCGCGGCACGAGCGGATGGCCGAGGTGCGCCGGCGGTGGGACGAGGAGCACGAGCGGCTGGTCGAGCTCGTGCGCACGCTGCAGCAGCAGGCGGCCAACTCACCCGACATGGCCTCGCGGTACCGGGCGATGCAGACCCGGCTGGCGCGGTTCGAGGCGGCCGGCCCGCCCCCCGACCGTCCCCCGCAGCAGGAGGTCGCGATGCGGCTGCGCGGGGGACGCACCGGGGTGCGGGCGGTCATGGCCGAGCAGCTGGAGCTGGCCGGGCTGATGGCGCCGTTCGACCTGGAGGTCTGGTACGGCGACCGGGTCGGTGTCCTGGGGGCCAACGGCGCCGGGAAGTCGCACTTCCTCCGGCTGCTCGCCGGCCAGGACGTCGCGCACACCGGCTCGTGGCGGCTGGGTGCGCGCGTCGTCCCGGGCTTCTTCGCCCAGACCCACGCGCACCCCGAGTGGCTGGACCGCACGCTGGTCGACCTGCTGTGGCACGGGGAGCCCGGGCGGCCGGGTGCCGACCGCGGCCGGGCGATGGCAGCGCTGCGCCGCTACGGCCTGGCCGGGTCCGGCGACCAGGTGTTCGGCACGCTGTCGGGTGGGCAGCAGGCGCGGTTCCAGGTGCTGCTGCTGGAGCTGTCCGGCGCCACGCTGCTGTTGCTCGACGAGCCGACCGACAACCTCGACGTGCTGTCGGCCGAGTCGCTGGAGGAGGCGCTCGCCGCGTTCGAGGGCACGGTCCTCGCCGTCACCCACGACCGCTGGTTCGCCCGCTCGTTCGACCGCTTCCTGGTCTTCGGTGCCGACGGCCGGGTGTACGAGTCGGCCGGGCCGGTGTTCGACGAGACGCGGGTGCAGCGCGGCCGCTGACCGTCGTCCCGCCCGGCCGCGGACCAGCTCCCCCGTCTCCGGGCCCGCTCTGTCTCCGGGCCCACTCGCAGTTGATCATGGGGTTGCTGCTGCCCGACGCGGCGTGTCGGCCCGTGTCGCCTGCAACAACCCCATGATCATCGGGCCGCCGCTGTCAGGACGACTTGACAGTCAGGGGAGCCTGACGGAGGCTGGGGCATGGACCTCGACACCCTCGGACGCGAGCACACGCTGGCCACCGCCGTCCGGCGCTACGACGAGTTGCGCAGCCGCGACTCGCTCGCCGACCCCGACGACCCGGACGGCCCCGCCCCGCTGCGGCGGGCCGAGGCCCTCGAGCTCCTGGCGCTGGGTGAGGTCATCGCCCGCAAGGCCGGTCAGGGCAGGCAGCTGACGGTGCGGACGGCGCGGGGTGCCGGCGCCTCCTGGGCCGAGATCGGGCAGTCCCTCGGCACGTCCCGCCAGTCGGCGTGGGAGGCGCACCGCCGCTGGATCGACGGGCAGGTCGCCCAGCGCGGCACCGTCGGCGCCATCGGGTTCGACGAGGACGACGCCGCGGCCGCCCGCGCGCTGGCCGGCGACGGCGCCGACTGACCGGGAGACCGTCCAGCCGCCCTGCCGTCGATCATGGGGTCGTCGCAGCCTGCGTCGGCGTGTCGGCCCGTGTCGCCTGCAACAACCCCATGATCAACGGCGGACGGCGGCGTGGACCGGGCGGCTCAGGGGGCCGGGGTGCCGCCGATGTCGTCGAGGTCCTCGAGCTCGCGCGGGCCCAGCACCAGCATCCCGGCGGTCAGGTTCTCCTCCAGGTGGGCCACCGACGAGGTGCCGGGGATGAGCAGCAGGTTCGGGCTGCGGGCCAGCAGCCACGCCAGCGCGACCTGCATGGGGGAGGCCTCCAGCCGCCGCGCCACCGTCTCCAGCGCCGCCGACTGCAGCGGGGTGAAACCGCCGAGCGGGAAGAACGGCACGTAGGGCATGCCCTCGCGGGCGAGCGCGTCGACCATCGGGTCGTCGTCCCGGTGCACCAGGTTGTAGTGGTTCTGCACGCACACGACGCGGGCGATCGACCGGGCCTCGGCCAGCTGCTGGGTGGTCACGTTGCTGACCCCGAGGTGCCGGATCAGGCCCTCGGCCTGCATCGCGGCGAGCGCCTCGAACGGCTCGGCCAGCGACCGCTCGACCGGCTCGGAGAAGCCGGGCATGCGCAGGTTCACGACGTCCATGACGTCCACGCCGAGGTTGCGCAGGTTGTCCTCGACCGCCCGACGCAGCTGCTCCGGCCTCAGCGCCTCGGGCCACTCGCCGGCCGGCGTCCGCTCGGCCCCCACCTTGGTGACGATGGTGAGGTCCTCGGGATAGGGGTGCAGCGCCTCGCGGATGACCTCGTTGGTCGTGTGCGGGCCGTAGTAGTCGCTGGTGTCGATGTGGTCCACGCCGAGCTCGACCGCCCGCCGGAGGACGGCGACGGCGGCAGCGCGGTCGGCCGGCGGGCCCATGACGTGCGGGCCGGCCAGCTGCATGGCGCCGTAGCCGAT
>DASQNB010000254.1:0-1588 GCA_035645175.1 Geodermatophilus sp. | reverse complement strand
CAGGGCGGTGAGCCACCGCAGCGCGTCCTCCTCAGCGGCGTCGGCCGGGGGAGCGGAGCGGACGTGCACGGCTTCCGGGGCGAGGTGGGGCAGCCACCGCAGCCACGCCCAGTCGGTCAGCCCCTCGGGTGTGGTCAGCAGGGCCAGCCCCAGCTCGCCGGGGGCGTGCAACGCGGCCAGCTGGCCGAGGACGCCGGTGAGGACGTCCACCGCGGGCAGCCGCGGCCCCGCGACGCCCAGACCTGCGGTGGCCGCCAGCTCGACCACGACGGGCAGCCGGTCCGACGGCTCCTGGCGCCGGGAGCCGTCGGACTCCACCAGCACCACGCGGGACTCGCCGGACCCGGTGCCCACGCGCACGGCCAGCGCGTCCGCATCGCCCCGTCGCCGCTGCCAGAGCCCGGTGGACCGACGCCGCGCCGCGGTGGTCAGGGCGGCCAGGTCCGGGTGCGCGGCCTCGGCGGCGCGCTCGTCGGCGCGCAGGGCGGTCGCCAGGCGCTCGCGTGCCTCGGCGAGCTCGGCGGCGTGGGCGGTGCGGGCGCGCCGGGTGCTGCGCCGGCCCGACCAGCGGTCGGACAGCCACGTGCCGACCGCCACCACGGGGCTGAGCAGGGCGAAGAAGAGGAAGTGCGGAGCGGCCAGCACCCAGGCCAGGACGACCCCGCCCACTGCCGGCAACGCGACGGCGACCCACGCCAGCCGCCGCGGCGGAGGGGGGACCGGCGCCGCCGGGAGGACGACCTCGACCGCCTCCCGCGGCGGCTGCAGGCGCGGGTGCGGCCGCAGACTCCACTGTCCGCCGCCTGCGGGCCGGACGGTGGCGCGGGCGCTCCCCGGCCCCGCCGTGCGCAGCGTGCTGGAACCCACCTCCAGCGGCGCTCCCGGGGTCCAGGTCCGCGGCTGCTCGTCGAGGAGCTCGCCGTCCAGCCGGCTGCCGTTGCTGGAGCCGAGGTCGCGCACGGTGAGGTCGCCGCTGCCGACCTCGAGCAGCAGGTGCCGGCGGGAGACGTCCGGGTCGGTCAGCCGGACGGTGGCCTCACCGCCGCGCCCGACGACGTGCCGGCCCCGGTCCAGGGGGTGTGTCGTGCCGGCGTCCGGACCGCTGACAACGTGCAGTTCCAGCGCGCTGGACCGCGTGGCGGCGGCCGGGCGCGGGCCGGGCCGGCCGAGGCCCAGCAGCGCGCCGTGCGCCAGTGCCGGATCGGTCAGCGGCAGCCCGTCGTCCAGCCGGGTGCTGCCCGACCAGAGCTCCGCGGAGGGCAGCCCCAGGGCCGCGGCCAGCGGTGGGAGGACCGCGCCGAGCGGATCGTCGTCGCGGGCGGAGACCGCCACGTCGAGGGCGCCGGTGGACGTGACGAGGGTCCAGCAGCGGGTGACGGGGGATCGGGCGGGCACGCGCCGACCCTGGCCGCCGCGGGGTGCCACCGGGGGTGGTGCGCGGATCTGTGGACGCGGGGCGGGCTGTGGACGGCCGGGACCGGCGCGGCGGACCGGCGCCCTACCGTCCCGCTCCGACCGGGAGGGACCCGGTACCTGAGAGGAGGACCCGTGAAGGTCGAGATCTCCACCCTGCAATCGCTGGCCGGCC
>DASQNB010000253.1:0-2003 GCA_035645175.1 Geodermatophilus sp. | reverse complement strand
GAGGTCGCTGTCGACCTCGTCGTAGGACGGCGCGCCCACGGCAGCGTCGCTGAAGAGCTGACCCTGGGAGCCCTTGCTCTGGTCGCTCACGTCAGCGTCCTCCTCTGCTCCCGCAGCGCTCGCCGCGGTCCCCGGCGGTGGGGTACCGGACTCGGGTCGCTGCAGGCGGGCTGCCGCGTCGCGTCCCCAGGACTTCCACCGCTGTTGTTCGCCGACCGTAAGCCGGGCCCTGGGGTGGGTCAACTGAGGCGGGCGGCGTGTCGCAGCACTCACCCATCGGAGGGGTATCGGCGCAGCACGGCCCGCACTTGACCCGGATCCGACCGCGAACCGCCCCGGCGCGCCACACGCACACCCGCGCTCACACCAGTCACAGCAGTCACGCCGCCCCCGGCCCGGGCCTGCGAGGGGTGGGAGGACCGCGGCCCCCCTGCAGGGTCCTCCCACGAACGGTGGGGGCAGCGGGGTCCTTGTTCAGGCGGGGCCGCCGCCCGAGCCCGAGCCGGCGCCGAAGTCCTCCGGGGAGATCTGGTCGAGGAACTCGCGGAACTTCTCGACCTCGTCCTCCTGCTCGTCGGGGATCTCGATGCCGACCTCGTCGAGCAGCGCCTCGGCGCCGTAGATGGGGGCGCCGGTGCGGACGGCGAGGGCGACGGCGTCCGACGGGCGGGCACTGACCACCCGGTCGTCGCCGAAGACCAGCTCGGCGATGTAGATGCCGTCACGCATCTCGGTGATGTTGACCGCCTCGAGTGTTGCGCCGAGCGCGCGGACCACCTCGCGCAGCAGGTCGTGGGTCATCGGCCGGGCCGGGCGCACGCCCTGCTGCTCGAAGGCGATCGCCGCCGCCTCGACCGCACCGATCCAGATGGGCAGGTACCGCTCCCCCTGCGTCTCCTTGAGCAGCAGGATCGGCTGGTTCCCGGGCAGCTCGACGCGAACGCCGACGACTCTGAGTTCCTGCACGGTGAGGCTCCCTCAGCTGCGGCCCGGGGACGGGCGGTGGATCGGTACGGGCGGCTGGTGGACGGGTCGGCGACGGGCTGTGGACTCAGGGCCCGACCGGGACCACGGTACGCCCGAGTCAGGGGCGCAGGAGATCCCGCAGGCGCGCTTCCAGCAGCGCGCCGTGCAGCTGCGCGGACAGCGCGGCGAGCTCGCGCAGCTTCTCGGTGGCCCGGCTGCGGGCCTCCTCCGAGCGGGCCCGCAGCACCGGCGCGACCAGCTGCTCGACCAGCCCGGCCTCCCGCTCGGCGCCGTTCTGGTACACGCGCAGGTGGCGCGGCTCGATGCCGTGCCGGGCCAGTCCGGCCGCCGCCCGCGCGATCGGCAGGTCGGCCGCCGGGTGCCGGCCGTCGGGGTCGAGGGCCAGCAGCCCGAACTGCACGCAGTCGGCCAGCTGACCGGGCTCGAGCCCCGACGCCCGCGCGAACTGCTCCGGGGTCAGGGCGCCGTCGTCGCCCTCCTCCTCCGGCGGCGGTGCCGCCGGAGGCGTGCTGCCGGGCAGCGGCTCGCCCCGGTCGAGCGCCTCGAGGTGCTCCTTGATGACCCGCAGCGGCAGGTACTGGTCGCGCTGGGCGGCCAGGACGTACCGCAGCCGGGCCACGTCGGCCGAGGAGAACTTCCGGTACCCCGACGGCGTGCGCTGGGGGTGGACGAGGTCCTCGGACTCCAGGTAGCGGATCTTGCTGATCGAGACGTCCGGGAAGTCCTCGCGCAGCACGTTGAGCACCTCGCCGATCGTCAGGCGGGGCGCGTGCCGGTCGTCGGGCTCACCGGACGCGTCGGCGCGCGAGCGCACCGCGCTCACGCCGTCGTCCGTGCGCCCGGCACCGGCCCCGTCCTCCTGGCTGTGCGGCGCCGGGTCACGCGCCGGCGGGCTCGCCCGTGCGCGGACCGGTCAGGTAGACGAGGCGGAACTTGCCGATCTGGACCTCGTCGCCACCGGCCAGCGTCGCGACGTCGACCGGCTCGCGGTTGACGTAGGTGCCGTTGAGGCTGCC
>DASQNB010000252.1:0-5272 GCA_035645175.1 Geodermatophilus sp. | reverse complement strand
CGCTCGTAGGCCGGCAGGGTCAGGAAGTCCGAGTACTCGTCGGCCACGGCCATCTCCAGGAACAGGGAGCGGGCATCGTCCCACCGGCCGGAGGCGAAGGCGTCGCCGCGGGACTCGGCGATCGTCTTCATCTCCTCGTCGGTGAGGCGCTCGACCAGCTCGCGGGTGACCGTCTCGCCGTTCGAGAGCCGGACGCCGTTGTGCAGCCACTGCCAGACCTGGCTGCGGGAGATCTCCGCGGTGGCGGCGTCCTCCATGAGGTCGTTGATGCCGACCGCGCCCGAGCCGCGCAGCCACGACTCGACGTACTGGATGCCGACACTGATGTTGGCCCGCAGCCCGGCATCGGTGGCCTCTCCAGGTGTGGACCTGACGTCCAGCAGGTCGGCGGCGGTGACGTGCACGTCCTCGCGCAGCTTGTCCAGCTGGTTGGGCTTGTCGCCGAGCACCTGGTCGAACACGGCCATCGCCGTCTGCACCATGCCGGGATGGGCCACCCACGAGCCGTCGAAGCCGTCGTTGGCCTCGCGGGTCTTGTCCTCGGTGATCTTGTTGAAGGCGAACTCGTTGACCTGCGGGTCCTTGCTGGGGATGAACGCGGACATGCCGCCGATCGCGTGCGCGCCGCGCTTGTGGCAGGTGCGCACCAGCAGCTCGGTGTAGGCCCGCATGAAGGGCACGGTCATGCCGACCGAGTTGCGGTCCGGCAGCGTGAACTCCTCGCCCCGGGTCCGGAAGGTCTTGATGACGCTGAACATGTAGTCCCAGCGGCCGGCGTTGAGCCCGGCGGAGTGCTCGCGCAGCTCGTAGAGGATCTCCTCCATCTCGAACGCGGCGGGGTAGGTCTCGATCAGGCAGGTGGCGCGGATCGTGCCGCGCGGGATGCCGAGGTGGTCCTGCGCCAGGTTGAAGGCGTCGTTCCAGAGCCGGGCCTCGAGGTGGCTCTCCATCTTCGGCAGGTAGAAGTACGGGCCGCGACCCTTGTCGATCTGCTTCTGGCCACAGGCGGCCAGGTAGAGCGCGAAGTCCACCAGGCTGCCGGAGGTCTGCTCGCCGTCGACGGTGATGTGCTTCTCCGGCAGGTGCCAGCCGCGGGGGCGCACGATGATCGTCGGGAGCTCCTCGTCCGGCCGGAGCTCGTACCTCTTGCCCTGCGGGCTGGTGAAGTCGATCGTGCGGTCGAGCGCGTCCATCAGGTTGAGCGGGCCGTTGACGACGTTCTCCCACAGCGGGGAGTTGGCGTCCTCCTGGTCGGCCAGCCAGCACCTGGCCCCGGAGTTCAGCGCGTTGATCGTCATCTTGCGGTCGGTCGGGCCGGTCATCTCCACCCGGCGGTCGACCAGGCCGGGCGCCGGGTCGGCCACCCGCCACGAGTCGTCCTCGCGGATGTGCGCGGTCTCGGGGAGGAAGTCCAGCGTGCCGCCCTCGGCGAGGGCCTGGACCCGCTCCCGGCGGGCCTGCAGCCGCTCCAGCCGACGGCCGTTCAGCTCGCGGTGCAGGAGTGCGACGAGCTCGAGCGCCCGGGGGGTCAGGACCTCGTCGAACCGGTCCCCCATCGGACCGGTGATCTCGAGGCCGTCCACGCCGGCGATGGTGCTCATGGTTCTCCCTGGAGTCGCTGTGCTGGGGCGCCGGCCGGTTCCGGAGGACGGCGGGCCGGAGTACGTTGTTCCGCATCGTGGAAGACGATGTCTGGGCACTGGAAAAGTAGTGCTGCCGGTCACCGGTGGTCAACCCGGGGTCCGGGAGGCCCGGGGCGGGGAGGAGAGGCCGGGATGGCCGGGGTTGGATCGGCGGAGGGCGTGCAGTCCCTGGACCGCGCCTTCCGGCTGCTGGAGCTCATGGCCGACGCGGGGGGAGAGGTGGCGATCAGCCGGCTCGCCGCCGACAGTGGGCTGGCCGTGTCCACGATCCACCGGCTGGTGCGCACCCTCGTGGCCCGCGGGTACGTGCGCCAGCTGCCCTCCCGGCGCTACGTCCTCGGGCCGCGGCTGATCCACCTGGGGGAGCGCTCGTCGCAGGTGCTGGCCACCTGGGCCCAGCCGCACCTGTCCTGGCTGGTCGACGCCATCGGCGAGACCGCCAACATGGCCATGCTCGACGGCGACCGCGTCGTCTACGCCGCCCAGGTGCCCTCCCGGCACTCGATGCGGATGTTCACCGAGGTCGGGCGGCGGGTGCACCTGCACTGCACCGGCGTCGGCAAGGTGCTGCTGGCCCAGCTGCCCCCCGAGACCGCGCGCGAGCTGCTCGTCCAGGGCGGCATGCCGGCCCGGACCGACCGCACGGTCACCGACCCCGACGAGCTGCTCGCCCAACTGCCGGGCATCGCCGAGCAGGGCTACGCCCTCGACGACGGCGAGCAGGAGGCCGGCGTCCGTTGCGTGGCGGTGCCGGTGCCCGGCGGCTCCGCGGCCGGGGCGATCTCGGTGTCGGGGCCGGCCGGACGACTGGCGCTGGACATGGTGCCCCGGGTGGTGCCGCTGCTGCACTCGGCGGCGACCGCGCTGGCCAGCGAACTGGGGACGGACGGCGGCCCCCGGCCGGCTGAGTGAGGCGCGCGTCACGGGACAAGAAGTTGCCTACAGCAACCAACCATCGTACGGTTGCTGCAGGTCAACACCCCTGTCGAGGACGGCGACGTGCCCATCACCCCCGAGACCCGTGAGCGGCTCACCGCCGGCGTGGCCCGTGTCATCCGCAGCGGCCGCCACCTGAGCGTCCGTGCGGCCGACGCCCTGCACGGCGCCCTGCCCTCGTACGCCTGGGCCCTGCTGGTGCCCCTGGAGCAGGACGGCGAGCAGCGCTGCACTGCCCTCGCGGCGCGGGCAGGTGTCGACGTCTCCGTGGCCAGCCGGCAGCTGGCCGCCCTCGAGCGCGCCGGCCACGTCGGCCGCCGTCCCGACCCGCTCGACGGGCGGGCCAGCCTGGTGCACCTCACCGACGAGGGCGTGCGGGCCCTGGCGGTCATCCGTGCGCTGCGCGCCGAGTGGGCCGCCACCGCCCTGGCCGGGTGGGACGAGGACGACGCGCGGCGGCTCTCCGGGCTGCTGGAGCGCCTCGCGACCGACCTCGACCGGGCGCCCGCCGCCGTCCCGTCCGCAGTCCCGTGACCCGCGCCCACCCCGCGCCAGCTCCCCACCGCACCAGCCGGCCCAGGAGAACCGTGGCCACCACCACCCGCGACGGCCGCACCGCCGCTCCCCCGGAGGGCACCGGCCAGGACACGGCCCCCGCCGAGCAGCAGGGGCGGATGAGCCACCGGCAGATCCTCTCGGCGCTGTCCGGGATGTTGCTGGCGATGTTCGTGGCGTTCCTGTCCTCGACGGTCGTGTCGAACGCCCTCCCGACGATCATCACCGAGTTGCGCGGCACGCAGGGCCAGTACACCTGGGTGGTCACCGCGACGCTGCTGGCCTCGACCGCCTCGACGCCGATCTGGGGCAAGCTCGCCGACCTCTACAGCAAGAAGACGCTGCTGCAGGTCTCGATCGTCGTGTTCGTCGTCGGCTCGATGCTGGCCGGCCTGGCGCAGTCGGTCGAGGTGCTGATCGCCTGGCGGGTGCTGCAGGGCCTCGGGCTCGGCGGCATCCAGGCGCTCGTGCAGATCGCGATGGCGGCCATGATCAGCCCCCGCGAGCGCGGCCGGTACTCCGGTCTGATCGGCGCGGTCATGGCGGCGGCCACGGTCGGGGGTCCGTTGATCGGCGGCCTGCTGGTCGACACCAGCTGGCTGGGCTGGCGCTGGTGCTTCTACGTCGGCGTGCCGTTCGGCCTGGTCGCCCTCGTGCTGCTGCAGCGGACGCTGCACCTGCCGGTCACCCGGCGCCGCGTGCAGATCGACCACCTCGGCGCCACCTTCCTCACCGCCGGCGTCTCCGCGCTCCTCATCTGGGTCACCCTGGCCGGCGGCGCCTTCCCCTGGTGGTCGACCGAGACGGCGCTGTTCGTCGGCGGCGGGCTGCTGGCCGTGGCCGCCTTCGTCGTCACCGAGCTGCGCGTGCCCGAGCCGATCGTCCCGCTGCGGCTGTTCCGCGACCGGACGACGACCCTCGCCGTGCTGGCCAGCGTCGCGATCGGTGTCGCGATGTTCGGCTCCTCGGTCTTCCTCGGCCAGTACCTGCAGATCTCCCGCGGCTACTCGCCGACCGCGGCCGGCCTGCTGACCCTGCCGATGGTCGGCGGGCTGCTGCTCTCCTCGACCGTCTCGGGGATCCTCATCACCCGCTCGGGACGCTGGAAGTCCTACCTGGTCGGCGGCTCGCTGCTCACCGTGGGCGGCTTCGCGCTGCTCGGCACCATCGACGCCACCACCGACATCGTGGTGCTGAGCCTCTTCCTGTTCGTCCTCGGCACCGGCATCGGCATGACCATGCAGAACCTGGTGCTCGCCGTGCAGAACACCGTGGCCGCCCGCGACCTGGGGGCGGCGAGCTCCGCGGTCGCCTTCTTCCGCACGCTCGGGGGCACCATCGGCGTCGCGGTCCTGGGTGCGGTGCTCGACGCCCGCGTCGGCGAGCTGACCGCGCGGGGCCTGGCCGGTGTGCCGGGCGCGGCGCAGGGCTCCGGCGGAGCCGGGCTGGCCGACCTGGCCGACGCGCCGCCCCCCGTCCGGGCGCTGATCGAGGTCGCCTACGGCGACGCGACCGGGCGCATCTTCGCCGTCTCGGCGGTGGTCGCAGTGGTGGCACTGGCGGCCATCGTCTTCATCCGCGAGGTGGCGCTGAAGACCGAGAGCGGTGACGAGCGGCTGCGCGCGGAGGGGGCCGGCTGACGGCCGCGTGAGCATCGCAGGGAGCGCCCGCGACCGAGGAGCGGAGCGCGGCGCAGGAGCCGGTGGGCGTCACGGCCGGCTGAGGAGGGACCCGCCCTCCCCACCCCTCGCGAGCTCGGGGCGGTGCCCTGGACGTGGGCACCCCTCCCAGGTTCCCTCGCCAGCTCGGGGACGCCCTGGAGGGGGCCTGGGGCCAGGAACGCCACGGAGGGGGCCGGGCTACGGTGCGCCGGTGAGCGACGCGTCCCGGCTGCTGGTCATCGTCAACCGGGCCGCCGGCTCGGCCGGTGAGGACGCGGTCGAGGACGCACTGCGGACGCTGCGCGCCGGGGCCGACGTCGAGGTGGCGGCCACCGAGTCGCCGGCCGAGCTGGACGCCGCCGTCGCCGGCCGGGACGGACGCCGGCTGGTCGTGCTGGGCGGCGACGGCTCGGTGCACTCCGTGGCGCGGGCCCTGGACCGGGCGGGTGCACTGGACCCGGCCGAACCGGTGGGCGT
>DASQNB010000251.1:0-1639 GCA_035645175.1 Geodermatophilus sp. | reverse complement strand
GCGCCATCCCAGGGCGCCCGCGCACGCGGCGACGAGCAGGTAGCCGCCGGCGTCCAGGGGCCGGTCGGCGGGCGTGTCCCGGCCCGCCACCCACGTCCACACCAGCACCAGGACGCCGACGCCGGCGGCGAAGGCGAGGTCGCGCGAGCGGCGGGAACCCACCGGCTCATGATCGCCGCACAGCGCCGGTCGAGCATCGGCCGGCGCGCGGCTCGTGCCGTACGCCGGCGGACGCAGCGGCGCCGCTCGTGGCAAGGTGCCGGACGTCCCCCATCGCGGTCGCACGATGAGGACGTGCGTGCCAGGCCGTCCCCAAACCAGCCGAGGGAGCGCACCAGGCTCACCGCACCGGCGTGCCGTCTCGCCCGTCGTGTTGCGCCCGTGGCCGGTCACGAGGGCAGGGGTCACCGACTCCGCCCATAGGTCAACCCGGCTGGCGCGGGGACGGCAGGGGGCCCTGCTCACGGCCGAGTTGTTCGACACTGATGCCGGTGAGCAACCGGTCGAGTGCGGCGGTCATCGTGGGACAGTCTCGGGCAGGGTGCTCGGTGGGACAGTCGAGGGCGTGCTCGAGAAAGGTCTGGGCTCCGCGGACCTGATCGAGCAGCCGGTCCAGCTGGTGCAACTGGTCCCGGACGGCGGACCGCCAGTCCGGGCCGGGGGCGTCGAGTACGGCGGCGGCGGTGTCGAGTGGGATGCCCAGGCGATGGGCGATGGACAGGAACGCCAACCGGCGCAACTCGTCCGGCCCGTACATCCGCGTGCCGCCGCGCCGGGAGCGCGGAGTGACCAACCCCCGCTCGTCGTAGTAGCGCAGGGCCGAGGCCCGGAGGCCCAGCCGGTGCGCCGCCTCGCCGATGGGGATCAGCTCCACCAGGCCATTTGACTTCCAGGCGGCTTGAACCACCACCCTCTGGCTCGTGGCACTGAGACAGCGAGCCCATGGGCGCCGGAGGGTGGCTCCCGCGCTCGTCACGGATCTGCCAGTGCTGGCAGCGCTGGTCGTGTCGTGGTCGTTGGTGCCGGTGGTGTGGGCGCACGTCGCGACGGGGCTCGGACTCGTGGGGCTGGTCGTCGTGCACCTGCGGACCCGTCGCTGGCCGGCGACCCGGATGCGGCGGCGGCCGAGGTCAGGCCGCCGCGCCGCTGACCGGGCGATGTCGTGGGCGCTGGTCACCGCAGTGGCTGCGGTGACCGGTACGGGACTCCTGCGCCTGGTGGGCGCGTCACCCGAGGAGACCTGGCACGGAGGCACCGGCTACGTCCTGCTGGCCGCCGTCGCGCTGCACCTGTGGTCGGTGCGCCGCCGGCTACGCGTGCGGCTCCATCGCGACGGGAGCACTCGATGAGCACCGAACGGTTCGACACCGCCGTGCCGGTCGATCCACACGTGGCCGCGTCCGGACGTCACGGTTCGCTGGGTAGCGGCCTCGCGGGCCACTCGAGCAGCCGGGCGCCCAGAACGGCGGCGTGGAGCGAGAAGCGGTCATCGGGCCTGGCGACGCTGTAGCCGGTGAGCTGGGTGACCCGCGCCAGCCGGTAGGTGACCGTACGGACGGAGACGTGCAGCCGTCGGGCGGCCTCGGTCGCGACGTCGCCCGCGTCGAAGTACTGCCGGAGGGTGTCGAGCAGCACCTCG
>DASQNB010000250.1:0-15879 GCA_035645175.1 Geodermatophilus sp. | reverse complement strand
TCCGGGCGCTGACCACCAACGCCCGCCCGGAGCTGGAGCGGCTGGGCCTGCTGCGCCCGGACGCGGAGCCGGCGCGGTGACCCGCTCCCGGCTGGTCACCGCGCTGCTGGTCCTGGGCGTGGTCGCGCTCGTCGCGCTGCCGCTGGTGCTCGACGGCGGGACGTCGGAGTTCGCCGGCACCGACGCCGCGGCCGCCGAGCTGGCCGAGGAGCAGGGCGCACGGCCGTGGTTCGAGTCGGTGTTCTCGCCGTCGTCGGCCGAGGTGGAGTCGGGGCTGTTCGCGCTGCAGGCCGCGCTGGGCGGGGGGGTGCTCGGCTACGTGCTCGGCCGGCTGCGCGGCCGCCGGCTGGCCGAACGGACCCGGGAGGACGGCGGCACGTGAGCGGCCTCGCCGTCGACGACGCCGCCTGGGCCAGCGCCTGGCGCCGCCGCTCCCCCGCCGACAAGCTGCTGCTCTGCGGTGGCCTGGTGGTGTGCGCGCTGGCGCTGCCGGCCTGGCCGGTCAGCGTGCTGGTCGGGCTCACCGCGGTCGTCCTGGCGCTCGGCCCGGCGCGGGTGCCGGCGCGCACCTTCGGCCGGGCGGTGCGCTGGCCGCTGGCGTTCATCGCCGTCGGCGCGCTGACCTCGGTGGTCACCGTCGGCACCGGCGGGCTGGGCTGGGCACCGGACGCCGCCGCCCGCGCCGGCTCGCTCGTCGGCCACGCGCTCGCCGGCAGCGCCGCCGTCCTGCTGCTGGCCACCACCACACCGATGTCGGACCTGCTGCCCGCGCTGCGCGGCCTGCGGGTGCCGGCCGCCGTCGTCGAGGTCGCCGCGGTGACCTACCGGCTGCTGTTCGTGCTGCTGGACAGCCTGCGCACCATCCGCGAGGCGCAGACGGCGCGGATGGGGTACTCGACCGTCGGCCGCGGCTGGCGCTCGTCCGGCGCGCTGGCGGCCGCGGTGCTGACCCGCTCCTGGGACCGTGCCCGCCGCATGCAGGAGGGGCTGGCCGGGCGCGGCATGGAGACCGGGCTGCGGGTGCTGCCCGAGGTGCTGCCGTCGTCCCGGTCGTTCCGGGCCGCCTCCGTCGCCGGGCTCGCCGCGCTCGTGGCCGTCGGGATCGCCGCATGAGCCACCGCACGCTGACCGCCGCCGGGCTGGTCGCCGGCTACGAGCGCGGCCGCCGGGTGCTCGACGGCGCCTCGCTGACCGTCCCGGCCGGGCGCCGGCTCGCGCTGCTGGGCGCCAACGGCTCGGGCAAGACGACGCTGCTGCGCTGCCTGTCCGGGGCGCTGGAGCCGGCCGCCGGCACGGTCGCGGTCGACGGGGCCCGGTTGCGGCACACCCGCAGCGGCCTGCGGGCGCACCGGCAGGAGGTCCAGCTGGTGCTGCAGGACCCCGACGACCAGCTGTTCAGCGCCTCGGTCGCCCAGGACGTCTCCTTCGGCCCGCTCAACCTCGGCCTGCCCGAGGACGCCGTCCGGGAGCGGGTCGCCGAGGCCCTCGACCTGCTCGGCGTCGGGCACCTGGCCGGCCGGCCCACCCACCAGCTGTCCTACGGCGAGCGCAAGCGGGTCGCGATCGCCGGCGCCGTGGCGATGCGGCCCTGCGTGCTGCTGCTCGACGAGCCGACCGCCGGGCTCGACCCGTCGGCGGTGACCGAGGCCCTCACCGCCCTCGAGCGGCTGCGGGCGTCCGGGTCGACGGTCGTCATGAGCACCCACGACGTCGACCTGGCGCTGCGCTGGGCCGACGACGTCGCCGTCGTCGTCGACCGGGCGGTGGTGCAGGGCGCACCCGCCGACGTGCTGGCCGACGACGCGCTGCTGGCCCGCGCCCGCCTGGACCGCCCGTGGGCGCTGACCGTGGGCGCCCGGCTGCGCACGCTCGGCCTGCTGCCCGACGGGGCGCTCCCCCGCGACGCCGAGTCGCTGCTCGCCGCACTGCCCGACCGCCCCGGGGTGCCGACGTGACCGAGCTTGCGAGGTCACGCATGAGCACAGCATCGCCGAGCACGGAGCCGACGAGCGTCAGCGAGGAGGCGACGTGATCGTGGGTGTGGGGGCGCGGCGCGGGGTGAGTGCGGCGGAGGTGCTGGCCGCGGTGGACGCCGTCCTGCCCGCTGCTGCTGACGACGTCCGGCTGGCCACCCTCGACGCCCGCGCCGCGGAACCCGGACTCGTCGAGGCCGCGGTCGCCCGCGGCTGGCCGCTCACCGGGCACCCGGCCGCCGCGCTGGCCGCCGTCCCGGTGCCCTCGCCGTCGGCGCGGGTGGCCGCCGTCGTGGGGACGCCGTCGGTCGCCGAGGCCGCCGCGCTGCTCGACGGCGGCACGCTGCTGGTGGGCCGGACGGTCGTCGGCCGAGTGACCGTGGCGGTGGCCGGGTGAGCGAGCGTGCGAGCTCACCAGAGGGCACAGCCGGCTTCGGGCCCCGGCCGACGAGCGCCAGCGAGGAGGTTGGGCAAGACCTGCACCACCACGGGGACGCCGAGCTCGCGCCCGGCCTGGTCGACCTCGCCGTCAACGTCCGCGCCGGGACGCCGCCGCCGTGGCTGCGCGCCGTCCTGCACGAGGCCCTCGACGCCGGCGCCGCCTACCCGGACGCCGGCCCGGCCCGCGCCGCGGTCGCCGCCGCGCACGGCCGCCCGGCCGACGAGGTGCTGCTCACCGCGGGTGCCGCGGAGGCGTTCACGCTGGTCGCGCGGGCTGTGCGGCCGCGCCGGGCGGTCGTCGTCCACCCGTCGTTCACCGAGCCGGAGGTCGCGCTGCGCGCCGCCGGGCACCCGGTCGAGCAGCTGCTGCTGGAGCCGCCCGGCTATCTGCTGCGGGCCGTGCCGGAGGACGCCGACCTGGTCGTGCTCGGCAACCCGACCAACCCGACGTCGGTGCTGCACCCGGCCGGCGACGTCGCCGCGCTGGCCCGGCCCGGACGGGTGCTGCTGGTCGACGAGGCGTTCGCCGACACGGTGCCGGGCGAGCCGGGGTCGCTGGCCGGGCGCCGCGACCTCACGGGACTGCTCGTCGTGCGCAGCCTGACCAAGACCTGGGGACTGGCCGGGCTGCGGGTCGGCTACGCGCTCGGCCCGCCGGACCTGGTCGCCGCGCTGGCGGCGCAGCAGCCGCACTGGCCGGTGTCCACGCCCGCGCTGGCCGCGCTGTCCGCCTGCACGAGCACCGCCGCCCGCGCCGAGGCCGAGGCGGCGGCGCGGGAGCTGGAGACGAACCGCGCCGCGCTGCTGGCCGCCCTGCCCGCGGGGGTCGAGGTCGTCGGCACGCCGCGGTCGTCGTTCGTGCTGCTCCGGGTGCCCGGCGGTGCGCGGGTGCGTGCACAGCTGCGGGCGCGGGGCTGGGCCGTGCGCCGCGGCGACACTTTCCCCGGCCTGTCCGCCGACCACCTGCGGGTCGCCGTCCGCGACCCCGGCACCTCGGTGGCCCTCGCCGCCGACCTCGCTGCCATCCTGGAACCCGCGCTCCCCACGACACCGGCGTCACGGGACCTGCCCCGCATCCCCGAGGAGATCCGCTGAGCACCGACCCGACGCCACCCGGCACCGCGCCCTTCGCCGGCACCCTGCTGGGCGAGACGATCGCCGCCGTCGCCCCGCGCGACGCCGCCGCCGAGCGCGCCGCCCGCGACCGGCTGGACCGGATGACCAAGCCGCCGGGCTCGCTCGGCGTGCTCGAGGACGTCGCCGCGCAGCTGGCCGGCACCGCGGGCACCTGCCCGCCGCCGCTGCCCACCCCCGCCGCGGTGGCGGTGTTCGCCGGCGACCACGGGGTGCACGCGCAGGGTGTCACCCCCTGGCCGCAGGAGGTCACCGCGCAGATGGTGGCCAACTTCGCCCGCGGTGGCGCGGTGGTGAACGCCTTTGCCGCGCAGCTCGGTGCCGACGTCGTCGTGGTGGACGTCGGGGTGGCGACGCCCTACGCCGTCGAGCCCGGCGCGGCGCTGCTGTCCCGCAAGGTGCGGTCGGGCACCGACGACCTCGCCGTCGGACCGGCCATGACCCTCGACGAGGCCCGGCGTGCGGTCGAGGTCGGCATCGAGGTCGCCACCGAGCTGGCCGCGGAGCACGGCTGTCTGATCAGCGGCGACATGGGCATCACCAACACGACGGCGTCCGCGGCGCTGGTCTGCGCGTTCACCGGCGCGGACCCCGCCGAGGCGACCGGCCGGGGCACCGGTGTCGACGACCCGACGCTGGCCCGCAAGGTCGACGTCGTCGGTCGGGCGGCCGCCCGCGTGACCGGGCGGCCCTCGACGCCGGAGGCCGCGCTCGCCGCCCTGGCCGAGGTCGGCGGCCTCGAGCACGCCGCGCTGGCCGGCTTCGTGCTGGGTGCGGCCGCGGCCCGCGTGCCGGTGCTGCTGGACGGCGTGATCGCCGGCTCCGCGGCGCTGGTCGCGGCCGCGCTGTGCCCGGCGGCGCTGGAGCACGCGCTGGCCGGGCACACCTCCGCCGAGCCGGGGCACGCCATCGCGCTGCGGGCGCTCGGTCTGCGCCCGCTGCTGGGGCTCGACCTGCGCCTGGGCGAGGGCACCGGCGCGCTGCTGGCGCTGCCGCTGGTGGCCAGCGCGGCGCGGGCGCTGCGCGAGGTGGCGACCTTCGACTCCGCCGGCGTGACCGAGAAGGCCTGGTGAAGCCGACACCCGTCGACCCCGCGAGCGGGGTCGTCTACCCGGTCGGGCTGCGGCTGCTCGACCGGCACGTCGTCGTCGTGGGCGGCGGGCAGGTCGCGCACCGCCGCGTCGCCGGCCTGCTCGAGGCCCGCGCCCGCGTCACCGTGGTCAGCCCGGACGTCACCCCGGCGCTGGAGGCCCTGGTCGGCCCCGGCGAGGTCACCTGGGTGCGGCGCCGCTACGAGCCCGGCGACCTGGACGGCGCCTGGTACGCGGTGGCCGCCACCGACGACCCGGCGGTCAACGCGGCGGTCGCCGACGAGGCCGAGCGGTCGCGGGTGTTCTGCGCCCGCGCCGACGACCGCTCGGCGTCCAGCGTGTGGACCCCCGCCGTCGGCCGGCAGGGCGACCTGGTGGTGGGCGTGCACGGCGGCGGCGACCCGCAGCGCGCGGTCGGGGTCCGGGACGCGGTCCTCAGGGGCCTGACCGACGGCAGCATCCGGGACCACGCCGGGCGGGAGGTACCCGGCGGGCGGGCGGGCTCGGTCGTCCTGGTCGGCGGCGGCCCCGGTGACCCCGGGCTGATCACCGTGCGCGGCCAGCAGGCGGTCTCGCAGGCCGACGTCGTCCTGGCCGACCACCTCGCACCGCAGTCGCTGCTGGCCTCGCTGCCCGCCGAGGTCGAGGTGATCGACGCCTCGAAGCTGCCGCGCGGCCGGTACATGGCGCAGGAGCAGATCAACGCGCTGCTGGTCGAGCACGCCCGGGCCGGCCGGCGGGTGGTGCGGCTCAAGGGCGGCGACCCGTTCGTCTTCGGCCGCGGCATGGAGGAGCTCGAGGCGTGCGTCGCCGCCGGCGTCCCGGTCGAGGTGGTGCCCGGGGTGACCAGCGCGATCGGCGTCCCCGGGCTGGCCGGGATCCCGGTCACCCACCGCGGGCTGACCCACGAGTTCGTCGTCGTTTCCGGGCACGTGCCGCCGGGGCACCCGCAGTCCCTCGTCGACTGGTCGGCGCTCGGCCGGCTGCGCGGCACGATCGTCGTGCTCATGGGCGTGGACACCGCACCGGCGATCGCCGCGGCGCTGGTGGAGCACGGCCGGGCCCCGGAGACGCCGGTGGCCGTCGTCGCCGACGGGTCGACGCCGACGCAGCGCGCGGTGCGCACCACCCTGGCCGGGCTGGCGCAGACCCTGACCGACGAGGGCATCCGCCCGCCGGCCGTCTGGGTGGTCGGCGAGGTGGTGCGGCTGACCGCGGAGGTCGGCCAGCCGCGCTGACGGCTCGAGGACCCGGGTCCCGGCGGGCGTTCCCGCGGGGACGTCGGGGCACGGCGGGCGGGCTGGGCGAGCCCTCCCCGGCCGTCAGGGACCGGCCGCTGTCGACGGGACCGGCAACGGTTCCACCACCGCGCCCTCACCCGGCAGTCCGTGCTCGCTGATCCGGGACCGCCGTGTGCCGGACGGCCACTCCCGGAAGCGTCGGAACGCCATCGGCAGACCCCGGGCCACGGACAGGTCGGGGCTGTCCATGACCTGCAGGTGGACGTGCGGCTGGGTCGAGTTGCCCGAGTTGCCGCACGTCGCGATCTGCTGGCCCTCCACCACGTCCTGGCCGACGGAGACAGTGATGGAACCGAGCCGGAGGTGGGCCAGGGCGACGTGGGTGTCGCTCTCCGCCAGCCGGATGACCACGTGGTTCCCGGCGACGGCGTCCAGCCCCTCGCGGACCCGTGCGGCCTGGCCCAGTGCGTACGGCACCAGGGCCAGCTGCGACCTGCGCCCCTCGTGGTCCGGCTCGGCGTCGTGCGCGTGGACGACGGAGCCGCGCCCTGGGGCCAGGATGGGCCGGCCGAAGGCGAAGAAGCGCTCGGGCGGTTCGGTGGCGAAGAAGGTCCGCCAGTCACGGGTGCCGGCCGTCCGGTGGCGATCGTCCACACCGACGAAGTCGATGGCGTAGCGCTCGCCGAAGAGGTCACTGCCGTGACTCGGGACCCGCCGAGCCGGGCTGTTCCGGGCGAGCCACCGCCCCGCGAACGGCAGCGAGAGCTCGACGGCTCGGGTCCCGGCGCTCCGCCAGGGCGGCTCTGCAGGCACCTCGCCAGGCTAGGTGAGCGCGGAGGCGGACCGGGCCCGCCAGCGATCCGGGTCCGACCGGGGTACCCGTGTGCAGCTGCCGGCCGGCGACGTTCCCGCGGGAACGTCAGCGGCCGGCGGGGACGGCGCGGTCGCGGAGCAGCCGGACGACGGCCTGCGGGTCGTCGACCCAGAAGGCGACCCGGGTCACCGGCCCGTCCTGCCCGGCCAGGTGCACCGGCGGGTCGAAGCGCAGCTCGACGTCGGTGTCGCCCATCACCGAGACGACCAGCCGGTCGCCGTCCCGGGACACGGTCCTCGCGTGCTCCGCCTCCACGCTGCGCCGGACTCCCACCAGGCCGGCCAGCGGGACGGCGATGGCGTGCAGGTGTCCGAACCGGAGCACCAGCTCGTCGTCGTGCAGCAGGTGCGGGTGCTGGAAGAGGGAGAGCCCCGAGCCGAGGACCCAGAACAGTGCGTAGACCGACACCGCCAGCAGCACCCAGCGCGTGGTCTCCCACGGGAGGAGCACGTGGACGACGGCGGTCTCCAGGACACCCAGGGCGGTCACCGCGCCGAGCACGAGGCCGAAGCGGCCGGCGTAGGGCAGCGGCACGTCGCCGGGGCCGACGTCCGAGCGTCGCCGGACCGCCCACCACAGCGAGCGCACGACCCCCGCCTCCGCGCGGGCGAGCCGGAGGACCACCGGTGGCCAGACCGCCTCGGCCCCCGCCACGAGGCCTGCGCGTCGACCGGCGCCGTCCCGCCGCGCGGCCCGGTACGCCCGGCGGGAGGCCGCCGCCTCGACCACCAGGACGACGGCCAGTAGCGACTCCAGGACCAGCGCCACCACGATGCCGGCGCGCAGGGAGAGCACCCCGGTGAGGACCAGCGCGACGTCCACCAGCGGGACCAGCAGCGCCAGCCAGCGGGCTGCCGGGAGGAGCACCGTCCGCGCCGTCATCCCGACTCCCCTCGCCGTCCCACCCCTGAGTAGTTGTACTGCTGATGTAGTACACCTACTATCACCGCATCGACAAGCCGTGGAGGTGGCGATGAGCGGGGAACCGGTCGTCCGGGTGCGTGGTCTGCGGATGAGCTACGGCGCGCACGAGGTCCTCACCGGCGTCGACCTCGACGTCCACCCCGGCGAGGTGGTCTGCCTGCTCGGGCCCAACGGCGCCGGGAAGACGACCACGATCGAGGTCCTCGAGGGCTTCCGGCTGCCCTCGGCCGGTGAGATCCACGTGCTCGGCGTCGACCCCGCCCGGGCCGACGACGCCTGGCGGGCGCGGGTCGGCGTCGTCCTGCAGTCCTGGCGCGACCACCCCCGCTGGACGCCGCGCCGGCTGCTCACCCAGCTCGGCGGCTACTACCGGCCCTACTCGACGCCCGAGCGCCCCCGCCCGTACGACGTCGACCGGCTGCTGGAGAGCGTCGGCCTGACCGACGACGCCGACCGGAAGATCGCCACGCTGTCGGGCGGCCGGCGCCGGCGGCTCGACGTCGCCGTCGGCATCGTCGGCCGGCCGGAGCTGCTCTTCCTCGACGAGCCGACCGCCGGCTTCGACCCCGAGGCACGGCGGGACTTCCACGATCTGGTGCACCGGCTCTCCGACCTGGAGGGGACCAGCGTCCTGCTCACCACGCACGACCTCGGCGAGGCCGAGCGGCTGGCCGACCGGATCCTCGTCCTCGCCGGCGGCCGGATCGTCGCCGACGGCAGCGCGGACGCGCTGAACCGGCAGGTGGCCGCGACCAGCGAGGTGCGCTGGACCCGGCACGGCGAGCGCTTCGTGCACGCCACCGACGAGCCGACCTCCTTCGTGCGGCGGCTGTTCGAGCAGTACGGCGACGACGTCGCCGACCTCGAGGTCCGGCGCGCCAGCCTGGAGGACACCTACCTCGCGATGGTCGCCCGGCACGAGTCCGGCGCCCGGACCGAGCTCGTGGCGGTGACCCGGTGAGCGGGGGCACGACGTACGCCGTCCGGCTGGGCCTGCGGCGCGGCTGGACGGAGTTCCGGCAGAGCCTGCGCAGCCCCCAGGACCAGGCCTTCTACCTGTTCATGGGTGTGGCCACGCTCGCGTACCTGTGGTTCAACCGCACCGACGAGGTGGAGGGGACGTCGCTGCTCTACCCGACGGTGGCACTCCCGAGCATCCTCGCCGCACTGGTCGCCTTCAACGTCGTGATGGGCCCGGCGTCCGCACTGGTGATGGAGCGCGAGGACGGCACGCTGCTCCGCCACAAGGCACTGCCGCACGGCATGGAGGGCTACGTCACCGGACAGGTCCTCTACCACTCGCTGGGACTGCTCCCGACGCTGCTGGTCATCCTGGTACCCAGTGCCCTGCTGTTCGAGGGCGTCATGCCCGGCGGCACGGCCGGGTGGCTGACCGCGGCCTGGGTGCTCGTCCTGGGCATGGCCGCGACGATGCCACTGGGCATGATGCTCGGCGCGGTGCTGCCGAACGTCCAGAGGCTCAGCAGCTGGGGCATGCTGCCGGCCCTGCTCGTCACGGCCATCTCGGGGATCTTCTTCCCGGTCCAGGCGCTGTGGGGCTGGTTGCAGCCAGTGGCCCAGGTCTTCCCGGTCTACTGGCTCGGGCTCGGCATGCGCTCGGCGTTCCTCCCTGATGCCGCGGCCGCGGCCGAGCTGACGGACTCGTGGCGGACCGGACAGGTCGCCCTCGTCCTCACCGCCTGGGCAGTCGTGGGCCTGCTGGCCACCCCGGTGGTGCTGCGGCGGATGGCCCGGCGGCAGTCCGGCTCGCAGGTCGCCGCGGCGCGCGACGCCGCCGCGCAGTGGGTCCGGTGAGCGGGGACAAGGCGGGCGGGGACGCCGTCTACAACCGGATCGCGCTGCTGCGCGCCGAGCAGGGCGTCACCCGGCGGGAGCTGGCCGACGCCCTCGGCGTGCACTACCAGACGGTCGGCTACCTGGAACGCGGCGAGTACAACCCGAGCCTGCACCTGGCGCTGCGCATCGCCGAGTTCTTCGGCCTGCCGGTGGAGGTGGTGTTCTCCACCCGGCCGTTCCCGCGGATCAGCGACGCCGGGACCGCCGAACCGCCCGCTGCCGCGGGCTGACCCGGCCCGGTCAGGTGTCGTCGTCCTCGAGCCGGAGCGGCGTCATGCCGACGGTGTAGGCGGCCATCGACAGCGAGCCGTGGGCGTACCCGTCGACCAGCAGCTCGGCCGTCGTGCCGGTCGCCCCGGCCATGCCGGCGACGTAGAGCAGCGGCAGGAAGTGGTCGGGCGTGGGGACGGCGAGGTGGTGATCCGGGTGCCCGTCGAGGGCGGCGACCTCGACGGGCCGGTCGAGCAGCACCTCGCGGACCGCCTCGTCGAAGCGCTGGGCCCAGTCGAACCCGGTGTCGGGCATCGCGCGGCTGACCGCGGCCAGGTTGTGGACGACGTTGCCGCTGCCGATGACCAGCACGCCGTCCTCCCGCAGCGGCGCCAGCGCGGCGCCCAGCGCCAGGTGGCGCCCCGCCGGCTCGAGCGCGTTGACCGACAGCTGCACCACGGGCACGTCGGCGTCGGGGAAGGCGTGCCGCAGCACCGACCAGGCGCCGTGGTCGATGCCCCAGCTGTCGAGGTCGGCACCGACCCACGTCGGGTGGACGACGTCGGCGACCTCCTCGTACAGCTCGGGCAGGCCGGGCGCCTCGTAGCGGACGTCGTAGAGCTCGCGCGGGAAGCCGAAGAAGTCGTGGAGGGTGCGCGGCTGCGGCATCGCCGTCATCGCCGTCGCGTGCACGTACCAGTGCGCCGAGACGACCAGGATGGCCCGCGGTCGCGGCACCGCCCGGCCGAAGGCGCGCCAGGCCCGGGTCCAGCGGTTGTCCTCGATCGCGTTCATCGGGTTGCCGTGGCCGAGGAACGCAGCCGGCATGACCGTCACGCTGCGATCATCACCCCCACCCGGACGGCGTGCACCACCGGCGGGGTCACCCCGCGTCCGTCGCCGTGGTCACCCCGCGTCGGTCGCGGTGGTCACCCTGCGTTGGACGTGGGCGGCACCCGGCGCAGCGCCGGGGACAGCCGGCGCGCCCCCGGCCCCTCGGCGGCCGCGACGTCACCGGGGTTGTAGAGCGCGCACCGGGTCAGCGACAGGCAACCGCAGCCGATGCAGGACGACAGCCCGTCGCGCAGCTGCTCCAGCGCCCGGATCCGCTCGTCGAGCCGGTCCCGCCAGGCTGCCGAGAGCCGGGCCCAGTCGCGGCCCGACGGCGTCCGGTCCTCGGGCAGCGCGGCCAGCGCCTCGCGGATCTCCGGCAGCGTGAGCCCGACGTTCTGCGCGGCCCGGACGAACGCCAGCCGGCGCAGCACGCTGCGCGGGAAGCGCCGGGCGCCGCCGGCCGTCCGGGACGCCGAGACCAGGCCCTGCGCCTCGTAGTAGCGCAGCGCGGAGACCGCCACCCCCGACCGCTCGGCCACCTGCCCGATGGTCAGCAACCCGTCCACGGCGCCACCCCTTGACCTCAAGTGGACTTTAGGTCCCACGGTAGTCCCATGACACCTCCCACCGCACTCCTCACCGGCGCCTCCCGCGGCTTGGGCGCCGCCCTCGCCGGGGCCCTGAGCCGTCGTGGCTGGCGGCTCGTCGTCGACGGCCGCGACCCCGAACGGCTGGCGGCCAGCGTCGCCGCGCTCCCCCGGCCGGACCTGGTCACCGCCCTGGCCGGTGACGTCACCGACCCCGCCCACCGGGCTGCCCTCGCCACCGCCGCCGGCGACCGGCTCGACCTGCTGGTCAACAACGCCAGCGACCTCGGTCCCACCCCGCTGCCCCGGCTGGCGGACCTGCCGCCCGCGGCCCTGGAGCGGGTCCTGGCGGTGAACACCGTCGCCCCGCTGGCCCTGGTCCAGGCGGTGCTGCCGGCCCTGGAGCAGGCCGGCGGGACCGTGCTCGACGTCAGCAGCGACGCCGCCGTCGAGGCCTACGAGGGGTGGGGCGGATACGGCGCCAGCAAGGCCGCGCTGGACCGGCTCAGCGCCGTCCTCGCCGTCGAGCACCCCGGCCTGCGGGTGTACGCCGTCGACCCGGGCGACATGGCCACCGACATGCACCGCGCGGCCGACCCGGCCGCGACCGGGCTGCCGGAGCCGGCGACCGTCGTGCCGGCGCTGCTGCGGCTGGTGGACGGCGACCTGCCCAGCGGCCGGTACCGCGCCGCGGAGCTCGCCGTCCGGGCGGAGGCCGGCCGGTGACCGCCCGAGCGATGGGGGCGGAGGCCGCCGCGCCACCGGAGCACCGCGGCCTGGCCCGCGACGGCGTCCGGCTGATGGCGGTCCGGCCGGAGGGGATCACCGAGACCACCTTCCGCGACCTGCCCGGGCTGCTCGAGCCCGGCGACCTCGTCGTGGTCAACACCTCGGCGACGCTGCCCGCGCGCCTGGACGTCCGGCGGGCCGACGGCGTCCTCGCCCCACTGCACGTCTCGACCTCGCTGGACGACGGCGACTGGGTCGTGGAGCTGCGCCGGCCGGACAACGACGGACCCGACCGCGGCGTCGAGCCCGGGACGGTGCTCGACCTGCCCGGTGGGGTCCGGCTGCGGCTGCTGGAGGGCTTTCCGGAGCCGGCGCGGGCGTCGCGGCTGTGGCGGGCCCGCCCGGAGCCCGCCGTCCCGGCGGTTGCGCACCTGCAGCGGTACGGCGTCCCGATCCGCTACGGGTACCTCAGCGCCCCGGTCCCGCTGGCCGACGCGCAGAACGTGTACGCCACCGAGCCGGGCAGCGCGGAGAACGCCAGCGCCGGGCGGCCGTTCACCGACCGGCTGCTGGTGCGGCTCATGGCGCGCGGGGTCCCCGTCGTCCCGGTGGTGCTGCACGCCGGCGTCTCCAGCCCCGAGCTGCACGAGCCGCCGATGGCGGAGCGCTACCGGGTCCCCGAGGTCGCCGCCCGGCTGGTCAACGCCACGCGGGCGGCCGGCAACCGCGTCGTCGCCGTCGGGACGACGGTCACCCGGGCCCTGGAGACCGCGACCGGCGAGGACGGCGTCACCCGCCCGGCTGCCGGCTGGACCGACCTGGTGCTCGGCCCCGACCGCCCCGCTCGCGCCGTCACCGGCCTGCTCACCGGGCTGCACGCACCCGACGCCAGCCACCTGCTGCTGCTCGAGGCGGTGGCCGGCCGCGCGCTGGTCGACCGGGCCTACGCCCGGGCCGCCGCCGGGGAGTACCTGTGGCACGAGTTCGGCGACACGATGCTCTTCCTGCCGTAGCGCTCTCAGGAGGCGTCGAGCGGGGCCGCGGCGGGCGGTGCCTGCGGTGACGGACGCCGGGGCTCGCGGTCGCCGGCGGTCCCGTCGCCGGCGGCCGCGAACCGGACGACCACGCTGTCCCACCGGTGCACCACCGACCCCGCGGGCGGCGACTGGGCGGTCACCACGTACGCGCCGGGCCAGGTGAGCGCCCCGAGCGGCGGCCCGTCGGGGTCGGGCTGGGCCAGTGCCACGCCCGCGTCCCCGGCGACCCGCTCCGCCCGCCGCATCTCCAGACCGACGACCGCGGGGACCACGACGAGGTCGGCGGACCGGCTGCCCCTGTTCACGGCCATGCCGCAGCCTCCCCCTCCCAGCGGACCGGGTCCAGCGCCGACCGGTGAGGGGGTCGCGGACCCGCGCCGCGCCGCCGCCGAGCGGCCGGCGCAGGGCCGAGGCACCCGGTCACCCGATCGCGTGAGGCCCTCCCGTCGGCCGGGCCGGAGGAGCCCGGCTGCGACCACACTCCCCGCGATGGCCGGGGACCCGCAGGACGAGGAGCGCCCGCTGCGCTCGCGGCTGCGCGTCCTCGCCGAGCGGTCCGGCCTGCCGGTGCCAGCGCTGGACGTCGTCGACGACCCCGAGGGGCGGCTGCTCCCCGCGACCGTGCGGGACGGGGGCGACGGCGAGGACCACGTCGCCGTCTCGTCGTCCCTGTTGCGCGCGAGCCCGGACGCGCAGACCTGGTACCTGGCGACGGCCCTCGGCCACTGGGCCTCGCCGGTACCCCGCCGCCGCAGACGAGAGGGGTGGGTGGCCACCGGCCTCCTGGTGACGCTCTGCGTCGGCTTCGGCCTGGCCGAGCTGGACGGCGTCGTGGACCTGCCCGGGGCCGCGACGGTCGCCGCCAACGCCGCGCTGGGCCTCCTGGCCCACGTCGGGGTCGCCGCCACTGCGCGCCGTTCCCAGGCCGCCCTCGACGAGGCGGGCTGGGAGGTGCTGCGCCGGGCCGGTTACGACCCCGCGTCACTCACCCGGCAGGTGTTCGGCGACCGGCCCGACCCGTCCTGGTGGGCCCGGCTGCACACCCGCGAGCCCACGCCGAGCGCGCGGGTGGCCGCGGCGGAGCGGCGGGGCGGTCCGGACGTCGCCCCGCCCCTGTACTGAGCCGGCGCGTCAGCGCATCCGCGCGGCGGTGTCCTCGAGCAGCACCTCCCGCTCGGCGGCCGGCCGGCGCGGGCAGGAGGTGCACAGCGGCTCGGGCGGCAGCCGGTAGAGCAGGCAGCACGACACCCGCCGGGTGAACCGGACCCCGGCGACGTCGACGTAGCGGGGTGCCGGCAGCGGCGGCCCGACGGCGGCCGCCAGCGGCGCGGCCAGCGCGGTGACCCGGTGCTCCTCCCCCAGCGCCCGGCCCAGCGCCAGCAGCCGGTTGGCCAGCGAGTCCGCGGCGATCGCCCACAGTGGCCGCGGGCGCGTCCCGCCGGCCGCCGCCACGGCGTCCACCACCGCGGACAGCGCCTCCCGCAGCTCGGCCGCGGTGTCCCCGCCCGGTGCGGACGACGTCGCGGCGATCGGCGTCCGCCCGCCCAGCAGCGCCACGGACGTGTCGGCCAGCCGCGCCGACAGCGGCCGCCCGGTGGCCAGCCCGGCCAGCGCCGGGGTGAGCAGCACCGAGGACGCCGAGTACCACCACACTGTGGCCAGGACCCGCCGGTCGCCGGAGGCGTAACGCGCCCCGAGCCCGGCCAGCCGCGCGGCGGTCCAGTCGGCGTCGGCGAACAGCGCGGCCGGGACGGTGTCCGTCGACGGGGGCGCCAGCAGCCCGAGCGCCGCCGCGCCCGGCACCCGTGCGGCCACCGCCGCCTGCAGCCCCGCCGTCACCGGGCCAGTCTGGCCGTCCGCACGGGGCTCGGCCACGGATCCGCTGAGCCGACGTTGCACCGGGGCAGACGCGGAGCCCCGGTGGCCATACGGTGTGGCAGGGAGCACGCTGCGTCGCACCGACGCCGGACGCCGGACGCCGGACGCGACGACGGACAGGACAGGGGCGTCGACGAGGACGCCGCGGAGCAGGAGGAGTCGCATGAGCGAGTCGACCGAGCTGGAGGGCCGCCGGTTCCCGGCGCCGGAGCAGGTGGCGGCACAGGCCAACGTGGGCCCGGACGCCTACGAACGGGCCGCGCAGGACCGGCTGGGCTTCTGGGCCGAGGCCGCCGACCGGCTGACCTGGGCGCAGAAGTGGGACGAGGTCCTCGACTGGACCAACCCGCCGTTCGCCAAGTGGTTCGTCGGCGGGAAGCTCAACGTCGCCTACAACTGCGTCGACCGGCACGTCGAGGCCGGCCACGGCGAGCAGGTCGCCTACCACTGGGAGGGCGAGCCCGGCGACACCCGCACCATCACCTACGCCCAGCTCAAGGACGAGGTCTGCAAGGCCGCCAACGCGCTGGTCGAACTCGGCGTGCAGGCCGGCGACCGGGTGGCCATCTACATGCCGATGATCCCCGAGGCGGTCGTCGCGATGCTGGCCTGCGCCCGCATCGGCGCGGTCCACATGGTCGTCTTCGGCGGGTTCTCCTCCGACGCGCTGGCCAGCCGGATCACCGACTCCGGCGCCGTCCTGGTCATCACGTCCGACGGCGGCTACCGGCGCGGCTCCGCCAGCGCGCTCAAGCCCGCGGTCGACGAGGCGGTCGCCCGCACCGAGGGCGTCCGCAACGTGCTCGTCGTCCGGCGCACCGAGCAGGACGTCGAGTGGACCGAGGGCCGCGACCTGTGGTGGCACGACGTCGTCGACCGGCAGTCGACCGAGCACACGCCCGAGGCGTTCGACGCCGAGCACCCGCTGTACATCATGTACACGTCGGGGACGACGGCCCAGCCGAAGGGGATCCTGCACACCTCCGGCGGCTACCTCACCCAGGTCGCCTACACCCACTGGGCGTCCTTCGACCTCAAGGCCGACACCGACGTCTTCTGGACCTCCGCC
>DASQNB010000249.1:0-6417 GCA_035645175.1 Geodermatophilus sp. | reverse complement strand
TCGAACTGCATGACCTTGCCGGTGTGGTCGTAGTCCCGCGCGTTCTTCACGCCGCCGTTGAGCAGCTGGACCTTCGTGCCCTTGAGGTCGGCGAAGTCGATGACGATCTCGTAGCGCTCGGCCATGCCGATGGTCAGCGTGGTGACCGTCTGCGGCTTGGGCATGAAGCCGCCGTCGGTGGCGATGACCGTGAAGGGCTTGCCGTTGCTCAGCCTGAGCGTGTAGCCGCGGGCCAGTGAGCCGTTGAGCACCCGGAACCGGTACTTGCGCGGCTCGACCTTCATCGTCGGCCACGGGACGCCGTTGACCAGGATGACGTCGCCGTAGAGGCCGGACTCGTTGTCGTCGTCCCACATCAGCTGGCCGTTCCTGGCGAACATGACGTCGCTGATGATCATCGGGAACTCGTACTGCGGCCGGGTGGTGCCGACCTTGGCCCGGTCGTAGCGGGGGATGCCCAGCTCCCGCTCGAGCCCCTCGTCGACCAGGTGGTACTGGGCAGCCAGGCCCATGTAGACGTTCTCGGCGGTGTGGTGCACGCCGTGGTCGTGGTACCAGAGCGTCCGCGGGGTGCAGTTGTTCGGGTACATGTAGTTCTTCCACTCACCCGGGTCCGTCAGGTCGCCGGCGTAGCCGTCGAACTGCGGCTTGGACGGTGAGCCGTGCAGGTGGGTGGAGGTCCACGGCACGTAGCCCAGCGTCGGGTGCTTCGCCGGCAGCCGGTTGATCTGCTGCATGACGACCCGGCGGGTCCGCGAGCCGTTCTGGTAGACGCGGATGGTGGGCCCCGGGACCAGCCCGTTGTAGCCCCACACCGTCGTCTTGATCCCCTTCACGAACTCGACCTGCGCGGGCCGCTGCTCGATCCGGTAGTAGTCGCTGCCGACGTACTCGCCACCGGTGACCGGCGTCGTGGTCCCCGGGACGGTGCCGTAGGTGTTCCCCGGCTTGTCGTCGACCCGGTACGGCGCCAGCACCGGCGGGGCGGTGAAGGCCGCGACGTAGGGCCGGGGCATCCTCTTGGCGTCGAGCTCCGAGGCGCTCTTGGCGGAGAGGACAGCCTGGTACGGCAGGGCCATGGCCGCGGTCCCGACCAGCGACACCTTGAGGATGTCGCGGCGGTTCAGGCTGGGCGTGTCCATCGGGGCGTGCTCCTCACTACCGCTGGTGATCTCGGTGGAGGAACACTCCCGCGGCCGCGCCTCCCGTCACAGCCGTGTCGAGGGGGCGCGGCGCCCCCGCAGTTGGGGGGTCCGTGCAGGTCAGGCGCTCGTGGCGTCACTGTCCGTGGTGCAGTGGCACCACAGCGGTCAACAGTGCGCCGCCACCCGGGCGCTCACCCAGCGTCACGGTCCCGCCCAGGTCGAGCACCCGGTCGCGGAGCAGGGCCAGCCCCAGGTGGCCCTCTGCGCGCTTGTCGGTGGACGCCGGGAAGCCGACGCCGTCGTCGGCGATCTCCAGCCGCACGGCCCGCCCGCCGCGCAGCGAGGTCTCCTCGAGGGTGATCCAGGTGCGCTTGGCCTGCGCGTGGTGGGCCACGTTGGCCAGCGCCTCCTTGGCGGTGCGGTAGAGCACCGCCGTCACCTCCGGCGCCGTGTCGGGCAGGGGTGCGGCGTCCATGAGCACCTCGACGCCGGCGGCGCGCAGCGGCTCGGCGCTGTCGGCGATCGCCACGCCCAGGCCCGGCCCGCTGAGGTCGGGCGGGTAGATGTCGACCATCAGCCGGCGCAGCGACTGGACGGCGTGCCGGACGGCGCCGACCAGTCTGTCGACGGTCGGCTGCCGCTCCTCGGGCAGGCTGCTGCGCAGCGCCGAGAGGGCGTAGCTCACGCCGGCGAGGTCCTGCACCGGCCCGTCGTGCACGTCGGCGGCGATCGCCCGCCGCTCCCGGTCCGAGGCCTCGACGTTGCGCTGCACCAGCGCCGTCCTCTCGGCCTCCTGGCGGCGCACGCGCCGGGCCAGCGACGTCGCGATCGGCACCTGGACCAGCTGCAGGACCACCAGGGCCCCGATCGCCATGGGGATGATCTCGCCGCGCAGCCGGGCGGCCTGCCGGTCGATGCCGTCGTAGGAGAAGTACGCCTCGAACGCCAGCTGCTCACCGGGGACGGACAGCGGCGTGTAGACCTCCAGCAGCCGCTGCGGCCCGTCGCCGGGCGTGGTCTCCGGCTGCTCGTCGACCTCGGAGACGGTCTCCCCGCCGATCGCGGCCAGCACCCCGGCCGAGGGTCCGAGGTCCCGGCCGACCAGCTCGGGCTCGGTGGCCCAGACGACCTCGCCGGTCGCCCGCCAGACGACCATGCGGACGACCGACCCGTCGCTCATCCGGTTCTCGGCGGCCCTGTTCAGCTCCTCGAACCGTCCCGGCGCGTCGGCCGGCGCCTCCACCAGCGCCGGCGCGATCAGGAACTGCCCCAGCCGCTGCGCGGTGCGCTCGGCCTCCTCGAGCGCGTTGGCCCGCGCGATGCGCTCGCTCAGCCACACCGTGCCTGCCGACACGGCGAGCAGGACCAGCAGCGCGATGGCGCAGAACGCGGCGAGTTCGCGACCCCAGGCGGTGCGACGCCGGGCCGGGGTCAGCCCCGGGGAGGAGGAGGGACCGGAGGGCTCAGTGCTCATCCGCAGCGCTGAGGAGCCCCAGCTGCTGGGCCTTGACGACCGCCTCCAGCTGGGAGCGGACGCCGAGCTTGGCGTGCAACGACTTCACGTACCCGCGACACGTCTCCAGTGTGATGCCCAGCACCCGCGCGATCGCCTTGACCTGCATACCGCGACCCAGGCAGTCGAGCACCTCCTGCTCGCGCCGGGTCAGCTGCGGGACGGCGCCCCGGCTCGCGGACGCCGGGGACCGGGTCGTGCCACCGGCGAAGGTGGAGGGGGCGACCAGCATCTGCCCGGGCTGCACCCGGGACAGGACGTCGATCATCTCGGCCAGCGAGCCGTCCTTGGGGATGAACGCCGAGGCGCCGGCCTGTGCGGCGCGGACGACCCAGTCGGGGTCGCGGTGGGCGGTGACGACGGCGACGACGGCGTGCGGCGCGACCTCGCGGATCCGGCGGGTGGCCGCCAGCCCGTCCTGGCGCGGCATCTCGATGTCCATGACCACGATGTCGGGCTGCAGGTCCTCGGCCATCGCCACGGCCTGCGCCGCGGAGTGGGCCGTGCCGACGGCGTCCATCCCCGCGGAGGCCAGCGCCCCCGAGAGGAGCTCGGCGAACGTGCGATGGTCGTCGACCACCAACACCCGGTTCACGTCGGTCGGTCGCTCCAGTTGGGCAAGCGTCATGGAAACCCCCGTTGTCGTCCCGTGCCCCGACCCGCCGCTGCGGGGGGAGCGTGATCATGGGACCGCACGGACGGCTGCCTGACCAGGGCCGATACACCCCTTCAGGACGAAGGTCCCGGGTACTGCGCGCCACATGCGAGCGAGTCACCACTCTCCGTGCAGGGGACGGTGTCGTTCCGTACCGGTCCGTTCACCCCTCGGGGTGACGGGCCTCAGTGGCCCCCTGTGCCGCCTGCGGCGGTCGCCGAGGCGGCGGCGCTCCAGGCGGTGCCACCGGCGGCCACCGTCCGCACGTGGCCGGGGAGCGCGCCGGGGTCGTCGTCCTTGAGCAGGTAGCCCGCGACACCGATCTCGCGGGCCTCCCGCACCAGGGCCGGGGTGAGCGAGCCGGTCAGGACGACGACGCGGGACTCCGGCCGGTCGGCGAGCAGCTCGCGGGCGGCCTGCAGGCCGGTGACCCGCGGCATGGCCAGGTCGAGGAGGACGACGTCGGGCCGGGTGCGCCGGGCGGCGTCGAGGACCTGCGCGCCGTCCTCGCACTCGGCGACCACGGTGAGGTCACCGCTGGCGCTGAACAGCTCGACGAGGGAGTCGCGGACGAACGCGTGGTCGTCCGCGACCAGGACCGTGATCACGCTGCGCCTCCCTCCGTGCCCGCCACCGGACGGTGCGGTCGTGCCCCCGCGGCCACTGCGCGGCCGTCGTGCCGCCACCGGCGGCACCCGGCCAGTCTGCCCACCGGTCCCCGCCGGGGACAGCCCGACCACGGGAGGAGCCGACCCCCAACCTCGGGGGCCGCGTGGAGAGACGCGATGACCCAGCGTGGGATCCGCCGGTCAGTTCCGGGGATCGGGGGGGTGGCTGCCGGCCGGCCGGAGGCCCGCGGGGTCGAGCCGGCCGGCGAGGAGGTCCCCGGCGAGGTCGTCGACCGTGCGGCCGGTCGCCTGGGCCGCGGAGCGCAGCAGGTCGAGCGCAGCCGGTGCGGACGCGTTCCGGGCCATCGCGACCCGGCCGATCGCCGTCCACACCAGCCGGCGGCGCCGCGCCGGCGGGCCGTGCAGCCACGCCGGCCCGCCGTCCGGGGACCACTGCGCCCACACCGCGGCGTCGCCGAGCGCCGCGCAGGCCAGGTCCCCCACGGCCATGGCCTCGAAGACGTCGAGGTCGGGGACGGTCGTCTCGTCGGTGAAGAGCAGGTCCAGCGCGCCCGGGCCGGCCAGCGTCTCGCCGATCGGCAGGGCGACCACCGCGCGGTAGGGGGTGTGCTCGGCCAGCAGCCGGGCGAACGCGGGCCAGCGGCGCCGCAGGTCGGTGGAGGCCGCGAACACCGGCTCCTGGTGCCGCTGGGCGGACTCACAGGGCCCGTCCCCGGCGGTGAACTGCAGGCGCTCGGCGAGGGCAGCGGTCGGCGAGCTGGCCCCGAGGGGCAGCCGGGACTCCCCGTCGGTGCTCACGCTCAGCCCCGCGCCGTCCACGCCCAGCGTCCGCGCGCAGGCGCGGGCCAGACGGGAGGGGAGCAGTTCGGGGTCGGCCAGGTCGGGTTCGCGGACGTCGTCCAGTGCGGCACGGAAGCGCACGGCGATAGACACGCCCCGATCATCCGGCACGCCTGCAACGGGGGGTGCAGGCGATCTGGACGGAGTGGATCCGGATCACGGCGCCGGCTGCTTCGACCGGTAGGTGTAGGCGGCCTCCCGGACCGCGTCGTCGGACTCCAGCCCGGCGCCGAGGGCGCCGCCCACGGTCGCCAGCGAGCAGGTGAGCCAGGCCAGCTCCAGGTGGTCCGACAGGTGCGACGGGTGCCCCAGGCCCTCGGCGAACAGCGGCGCCACCACCAGCAGCAGCGCGCCGGCGAGGGCGAGGAGGAACAGCACGGCGTAGAGCGTGAGGACGCCGATGACGACGGTGGCGGTGGTCGCGACGTTGAACAGCAGCACCTGCTTGCGCACCCGCCGGTGCCGCGGCCGCTCCCACAGCTGCGCGCCGACGACCAGGGTCACCACCACCGCGACCACCGACCCGACGGCGACGACGGTCAGCCGCACCCACCCCTAGCTGTCGGCCAGCCGCCAGATGTCGGTGGTGATCAGCGCGAAGACGCCGGCCGTGATCGCCGCGGTGAGCGCCCGGGACAGCGACACCGCCAGCCGCCACGGCCGGTTGGCCCGCACCATGCCCAGCAGCAGCCGCAGGTTGCCGGTCAGCACGCGCGCGGTGAAGGCCACCCCGGCGTCGGCCTCGGCCGGGTCGGTGGCCAGCTCGCGCAGCCGCCGGCCCATCGCGGCGCGGTCGTCGGCGTCCTCCGCGGTGTGCAGCAGCGTGCGCACCAGTCCCAGTGCCGTCTGCAGCGCCCGCTTGCGCAGCCCCACCGCGCCGAGCGCCGACAGCGACAGCAGCGCGACGCCGTGCACCGGGCTGGCTGAGCCGACCACCGGCCGCCGGTCCACCTCCAGCGGGACGTCGGTCAGCGCCAGGGCGAGGTCCCAGTCCTCGGCGAGCAAGCGGCGCCGGGTGGCCGCGACGATCTCGTCGTCGTCTGCAGGCGGCTGCACCAGCCCGTCCTCCACCGCCCGGACCTCCCAGCGCACCTGCGGGTGCGCCGTGGCGAGCTCACCGCCGAGCTCCCCGGCCAGCCAGCCGGCCAGCACCCGGTGCACCGGGTGCTGCGACCAGCCCGAGCTGCACGACGGGCGCAGCAGCCTGCGACACGGTCCCTCCCCCCGCCGGCACCCGGTGCGCCGGCGCCGAGATCATCCCCGGTCGTCCTCCGGTGCCCGGAGGGGCGGCTCGCGGCCGGCGGCCTGGGCGCGGACCGGTTGGTCGTCGCGCATGGCGCCGCAGGCGATCTGGCTCGGGTCCGGGACGGAGCCCCACAGTTGCGGGCCGGCGCGGGGGTCCCACCGGACCTCGCGCGCGGGCGCCGCCGGCGCCAGCGGGGGTGGTCAGCCCCGGGCTGCGAGGACGGCGGCGTAGACCTCGACGGTCTGCTCGGCGATCGCCGGCCAGCCGAACTCGGCCAGCACCCGCTCCCGGCCGGCGGCGCCCATGCGTGCGGCCCGCTCCGGGTCGTGCAGCAGCTCGGTCATCCGCGCGGCCAGCCCGGCCTCGAAGGCGGCGACGTCGTCGGGGTC
>DASQNB010000248.1:0-1512 GCA_035645175.1 Geodermatophilus sp. | reverse complement strand
GGAGGGTTGGGTCAACTCTCGCAGGCTGGTCGACGAGGCCCTGGCGGAGGGTGGCCTGGACGTGTTGGCTCGGAAACCGATGCCGAACGGCGAGTCTCCAAGCTTGCGCTGGATCGTCGTCCACATGATCTAGGAGTACGCGCGGCACAACGGCCATGCGGACCTCCTCCGGGAGTCGGTCGACGGGCTTATACGAACTCCGGGTAGTCACTGCGGCAACGGTGCGTCGGGCTCCGGCGGCCACCAATGGAAGCGGGTGTGGGCTCGGAGGCGCGGCCGATCGGTTTCGAGCCGCCGGCAGCGGTCCACCAGCGCGGCCTCGAGCGCGTCGAGGTCGGCGAAGGGGCGGTTGGCGACCGCCTCGTCGACCAGGGCCCACAACCGCTCCGCCGGTTGCAGCTCCGGCGAGGCGGCGGGCAGCAGGACCAGGTCGATCCCCGCCGGCACGGTCAGCGCGCCGCCGACGTGCCAGCCGGCTCGGTCGACGACCAGGACGGCGCGGTGCCCGGCGTCGATCCCCTCGTCGCGGGCGAAGGCGGCCAGCGCGAGGGCGAAGGCCTCGGTGCTCACCGTCGGCAGCAGGCACCACCAGCTCTGGCCGGTGCTGGGCCGGACGAAGCCGTAGACGTAGAGCCACTCGTAGCGGCGCCGGACGTGGGCGGTGGGCCGCCGGCCTTTCGGCGCCCAGACCCGGCGCACCACCGGCAGCAGGCCCAGCCGGTGCTCGTCCTCGGCCCACACCGCCACCGCGGCCTCGGGGTGGGCCTGCTTCACCGCGGCCACCGCGGCCGCGAGCCCCCCTTTTTGAACGCCGCTTGCGCCGCCGGATCGGCGCGGGTTTCGCGCGGCCGCGGCCGCTGCGGGGTGTAGCCCAGCCGCCGCATCCACTCCCAGCCGCGCTGCTCGCTCACCGGCCGCCCCAGCGCCTCGCCCATCCAGGCCGCCACGCCGCGGCACGTCCACAACCCGCCGTCCGGCGCCGGTCCGGCCAACGCGGCGCGCAGCCGCTCCTGCTGCGCCGGGTCGAGCAGCGGCGCCGCCCCGGGGTTGGCGCGGCGCCGGTCCCCGACGGCGGCCGGCCCCGCCCGGTAGCGGCGCGCCACCTCCTGCACCCAGCGCACCGAGTAGCCGGTCGTCGCCGCCACCCGGGCGGTGGGAACGCCCTGCGCCAGCAACCACAGCATCTGCCATTGGCTGCGCGCCACCGGATCCTCCGCCTCCCGGTAGCGCCGATGGAGCTGTTCGACGGTCAAGTGCGGGGCAACCGTCACGCATCGCGCCATTGCGGCCGTCTACACCCGGAATCGGTATAACACCGGGTACGTACGCACCAGCAAGATGCTTCCTCAAGTTCCTGAGCGCGGCAGCCTAGTCGCTCGAAAGCGTATGGAGCGCGGCGCGGATCGTCTCGTGGGACACCCCAAAGTCTGCGGCAAGCGATCGCAAACTCCGCGTATTGGCCAGAGAACGAACCTCAGCCTTCTGGTCTGGGGCCAATTTGTGCTGACGTGA
>DASQNB010000247.1:0-4515 GCA_035645175.1 Geodermatophilus sp. | reverse complement strand
CGTCGTGCGCGTCGGCGCGGCGGACGATGGTCGTGGTGTCGGTCCAGGGGTCGGTGTCGGCCTGGGTGAGGGTGTCGGAGACCACGACCTTGCGCAGGGCGTTGTTGCGCTGCGCGGTCTCCCGGTGCACCTCCGCCGTGGAGGGGTCCAGCTGCACCGCGGGTGAGCGGGTCGGGTCCTCGGCGATGGCCGGCCAGTAGGACTTCAGCCCCAGGTAGGTGGTCCGCCCGAGCAGCAGCGTGTCGGCCTGCCGCTGACGTTCGAGGTTGTGCTCGTCGAAGAAGGCGTCCATCGGCAGGGCCATGACGTTCCCGCCAGGCCCGGCGACGTGGCCGTCGAGGGAGACGATGGATGAGACGACGACCTTGCGCACGGGGTCCTCCTGCTGCCGGTGGGATGACGGTCACCGGTACTGAGACGGCGAGGGCGGCGGACTCATCGGTCCTGCGCAGAGAGGTCTCCCGGTAGCCCGAGGGGACGCAGGGCTGCCGGGTCGACGAACCCGGCGATCCAGGCCACCGAGCCGCTCCGCAGGGAGAGGACGTTGACCGCGCCGAGCCGGTACCGCGAGCCGTCCCCGCTGTAACAGGCGAAGGCGACCTGGCCGTTGGCCTCGATCGGCACCAGCCGCCAGGGCGTGGCGAAGACCCGCTCGCCGAGGAACCGGGCGACGTCCTCGCGACCGGAGAACCACGCCGGCAGCGGCGGCATGGTGAACCGCGCGTCCGCCGCGAGCAGGCCGACCAGGGCGGGGACGTCGGCGCGTTCCCACGCGGTGACGAAGGCGTCGACGAGGGCCCGCCGCCCCGCGTCGCCGAGCGCGGCCAGCTCCGCCTGCTGGGAGCGGTCCGGACGGCGCTCGGCCAGGGTGGCCCGCGCCCGCTGCAGCGCACTGTTCGCCGAGGCGACCGACGTCCCGAGGGCCTCGGCGGTCTCGGCGGCGCTGAAGGCGAGCACGTCCCGCAGGAGCAGGACGGCGCGCTGGGTGGCGGGCAGGTGCTGCAACGCGGCGACGAAGGCCAGCTCGACGCTCTCCCGGCGCACGGTCGCCGTGGCCGGATCGAGGTCCTCCTGCGGCTGCACGAGCTCGTCCGCGATCGGCTCGAGCCAGACGGGCCCGGGCACCGGCTCACCGAGGTCGTGCACGTCCGACCGCGGCGGGCCGTGCTCGGGGGACGACAGCCGCGGTGGACGCTTGGAGGCCACCCGCAGGCAGGCGTTGGTGGCGATCCGGAAGAGCCACGTCCGCAGCGAGCTGCGCCCCTCGAACCCCGGCAGGGCGCGCCAGGCCGCGAGCAGCGCCTCCTGCACGGCGTCCTCGGCGTCGGCGGTGGAGCCCAGCATCCGGTAGGCGTGTCCCAGCAACTCCCGACGGTGGCCTTCGACGACCACGGTGAACGCGCCCTGGTCGCCGGCGCGGGCACTGGCCAGCAGGGCATCGGTCACGGATCCGTCCACGGCGACAGCCAACCAGTTCCGCACGGCCCGGTCGGGGATCCGCTACGGGCGAGGCCTGGCCAGGGTGCTGGGCGTCCATGCCGGACTCGTTGCCGCCCGGGGAGGCCGAGGGCGCCTGGGCGCCCACCTCCAGGAGGGAGGAGTGAGCGGTCGCGACCCGTCCCGGTCGCCACGTGGTCAGCGGGCGAGCACGGCCCAGACGTGCTTGGCCTCGGCGGTGACGTACCAGCCGTGGTCGGTGGCCAGCTCGGCGATCAGGTAGAGGCCCAGGCCGCCCTCGCTGGGGTCGCGGCCGACCGCGGGCGTCGGCGGGGTGCCGGGTGCACCGTCGCGGACCTCGATCAGCCAGCCGTCGGCGAGGGGGCGGACCGAGGCGCGCACGTGGCCGCCGCCGTGCCGCAGCGCGTTGGAGGCCATCTCGTCGAGGGCGAGGACCAGCCGGTCGCGCAGGTCGGAGAGCTGTGGCCCGGCCAGGTGGGCCCGCACCTCGGCGCGGACGACGGGCAGCTCGGCCACGGTCCGGAGGTCCCACACGAAGCGGTCGGGCGCCGCCGGCGGCCGTGCGGACGGCCAGATCGCCCTGGCCGCCTCGCCTGTCACGCCACGTTCCCCTCACGTGCTCGCCCGCCTGGAGGCGCACCCTGGCCATCGCCCGGCGGGCGCGACCGACCGACGGCTCGCAGGCGAACCGAACACCTGCGTATGAACCCGGCGGAGCGCCCCCAAACACGGTGAGACGCGAGTCACAGCGCAGCGACTCACAGAAGTTGTGCCGCCGACCACGGGTTCGACGCCGTCCTCGGCGGCGTGCTGGTCACCGCCGCCGCCCAGGTGGCGATCGCGCTGGGCATCCACCGCATCGCCTCGCCGTTCCCGCCGGTGGTGACCGGGACGATCATCCTGGTCATCGACCTGGGGCTGCTGCCCAGCGGCGTCAACCTCGCCGCCGGCGGCGTGGGCTCGCCGGACTTCGGCGCACCGGTCACCCTCGCGGTCGCCGGCCTCGTGCTGGTGCTCACCGTGGTGCTCGACCAGTTCTGCCGAGGGCTGCTGTGCACCGCGTCGGTGCTCATCGCGGTGGTCGTCGGCTACCTGGTGTCCATCCCGCTGGGCATGCTCGACCCGTCCGGCGTCGGGGACCGGCCGGTGGTCGCGGTACCCACGCCGTTCGAGTTCGGGGTGTCCTTCCAGCTGGTCGCGGTGCTGTCGATGGCCGTCGTCGGGGTGGTCAACACGGTCGACTCGGTGGGCACCGTGCACGCGGTCACCGAGGGCGGCGCGGGCCGGCCGGCGACCGTGCGCGAGCTGCGCGGCGACAGACGCCAGCGCATTGAGCTGCGGCGTCACGCCGAGCCGCCGGCGGCAGTCCGCGAGGAGTTCACGCGGGCCGCCAGAACCGCCCCGACAGCAGCCCGAGCCGACTCGTCCGCGTCCGGCCACATGTGGCTGTGGACGTTCCCCGGCCCGGCACCGGTTCCGACCTTCCCGAACGGCTCGCGCTTGTGGTGTGCTCACCCCTCGCCTCCCCTTCCCGCCACGGACCAGCGATGGAGACGCCGTGACCACACCGACCACGCACCCACAACGGACCGTCCAGGTCGGCGACATCTCCGTCGCGGTCCAGGAGTACGGCGAGGGCGAACCGCTGCTGATCGTCAATGGAACGACCCAGTCCCTGGGTTTCTGGGCCGAGACCGCGCCGGTCCTGGCGAGCCGTCACCGCGTGGTCACCTACGACCTGCGCGGCATGGGGGAGTCCGAGCGAGGCTCGGGGGAGATCAGCGTCGCCTCGTTGGCGGCGGACACCCGGGGACTGCTCGAAGCGCTCGACATCGAACGGGCACACGTCCTGGGCTACTCCCTGGGCAGCGCCATCGCGCAGGAGCTCGCCCTGGCTGTTCCCGAGCGGGTGGCCTCGCTCGTCCTCTACTGCACCTGGGCCCGCACCGACGGGTTCCAGCGAGCGGTCATCACGGGGCTCGCGCACCCGTGGCGCACCGGCGACCTCGAGGCCGCGCTCGGGGCTCTCGGCATCGCCTTCTCGCCGCAGCTGCTCGACAGCCCGGAGTTCGGCGAGCTGGTCGAGCAGCTGCTGCCGCTGTTCCCGACCACCGAGCAGCAGATCCGGACCACCGTGGAGCAGTGGGACGCCGACCTGGCCCACGACACGCTCGACCGGCTCGGCGGCATCACGGCGCCCACGCTCGTCATCGCCGGTGAGCAGGATCTGCTCACCCCGCCATGGCATGGTCGGCAAGTGGCCGAGTCGATCCCCGGGGCGAAGCTGCACCTGTTCACCGGCCCGGGCTCCAGCCACGCCCTCGGCGTCGAGCGCGCCGAGGAGTTCCTACCCCTGGTGCAGGACTTCCTCGCCGAGCACCCGCTGCCCTGACGGGCGACGGAGGAGTCGGCCGGTCCGCGGAGGCGATCCCGGCACTGCCCGACGAGTCTCACCATCCCCCGGCCTGCCCGGTGACGGATCCGCGGCACAGACGCGCACGAGGCCGGCGGATGCGATCCCTCCAGGACCTGCCGCACCTCGGCCATCAGTCGGGCGCGCGCCTCCAGGACCCGTCGAGAGGGCGTCGCCCCTGGACAGGGGCCGACGACCCGCCTCGTGGGTCGCTGCGGTTCCGCAGGTGCCCTCAGGGCGCTCGAGCCGGACGCTAGTGTGGCCTGCGTCACCCCGCGGACACTGGAGGTCCCAGCATGACGACGACCACCGAACCGGCAACCGTCCAGGAGCCACGCAGCGACAGGCCCGAGACCCAGCACGTCGACGCCCTCATCGTCGGGGCCGGGGTCTCCGGGATCGGCGCCGCCCATCACCTCCAGGAACAGTTCCCCGACCGGTCCTTCGTCATCCTGGACGCCCAGGACAACCACGGTGGGACGTGGTGGACCCACCGGTATCCTGGTGTGCGCTCCGACAGCGACCTGTTCACCTACGGCTACCGGTTCAAGCCCTGGCGCGGCCCGTCGATCGCGGCCGGGGAGGAGATCCTGAACTACCTCGACGAGGTCATCGACGAAGACGACCTCGGCCAGCACATCCGC
>DASQNB010000246.1:0-4078 GCA_035645175.1 Geodermatophilus sp. | reverse complement strand
CGGGCCGGCCGCCGAGTGAGCCCCGCACCGGCGGTCTGCGCGCCCAGGCCCTGGTAGCCGGCGTCGGCGAGCAGGGTGACGCCCGGGGTGTGGCCCAGGAGTTCGACCAGACCGGCCTGGCGGACCTGGATCAGGTCATGAATGGCGCCCGGACGAGTCTGTCCGCAGCACAGCAGCCGCCCCTCGGCGTCGGTGATCAGGAGCGCCTTGACGGTGTTGGCGCCAGCCTTGCCGGAGAAGAACCGAGTCCAGCCGGCCTTGTGGGCCGCCGGGCCGGCGCACTCGGACCTCGGTGGCATCCAGCAGGCCGAGCTGTCTGCTGGCGCCCAGATGGGCGACCACATCGGCCAGGGTGCGCAGCCGGATCCCGCCCTCCACGGTGCAGCCGCGCTCGGCCAGCAGCGGGCGGACCTCCCCGATCGCCCGGGTGATCGTCGACCGAGAGACTCCAAACTAGCAGGCCAGCACGTCGTGGGTGACTCCGTGGCGCAGATGCACCAGGGTGGCCAGCAGCCGGTCGACAAACACCAGTCGATGCCGGGCACCCGCCCCGACCGCCCGCTGCCGCGGCCGGTCGGCCGGGCGTGCGTTCTGGCGCGCCTGCCAGCGCGGGCCCAGCTCAGCCAGCACTTCCCGGGACAACCCGGTCACCCGGCGATCGGCGACAGCCGCGGCTCGGGCCAGGCTCCTCGACACGTCACGACCCTGCCCCGTCCGTCACGAGCACGCCGTCCCGCCAACCATGCACGAGGTCGTAAGAAGGCGGAGGAAGCGCCAGTGTTTCGCCGGGTTTTCGTTTGGATGTGCGTCGAAATGATCGTCAATCAGTTGCGCGATCCGCCCTTTGATCCAGTCCGGGTCCTATCACCTGATCCTCGCCGGGCTACTGGCGTGATTCTGCGCCTCGGCTTTCACACGACCTGTGCGGGTCAAGGGCTGACCCGCCAGGGTGTGCGTGAGGTCCGGCGCAGGTGTCGTGCCCTCCGTGGAGTGACACACCCGCCGGGCTCGCTCGTCCAACGCATGACACTGCGCGGCGGCCTCCGACGGCTTCCCAGCTGCCCAGCAGTAGGTCTAGGACCTGTCTATGACGACGAGACGACGGTTCCTACTGGGGGCCGGAGCGGGTGCGGCCGGGTTGGCGGTGGGCGCCGCCGGCGGCGTGCTCGTCGCGGAAGAGGACGACGAGGTGCGGCGCCGGGCGACCGCGCGCGCCGAGCAGCGCTTCCTCGAGGCCGGGGGTGCGGCGGACGAGGGAGAGGGGGTGGCCCGGCTCGGCACCCGCCGGGTGATCTGGAACACCACGGTCACCGAGCCGGTTGCGGCGATCACCTTCGATGACGGGCCGACGCCGGAGTACACCCCGCGCATCCTCGACGCGCTGGACCAGGCGGGGGTCACCGCAACGTTCAACGTCATGGGCTGGAACGGCGTCCACCACCCCGACGTGCTGCGCGAGGTGGTGGCCGCGGGGCACGAGATCGGCAACCACACCTGGACCCACCGGGACCTGACCACGCTCACCCAGCGGGAGACCCGCGACGAGCTGGTGCGCTGCAAGGACGAGGTCGAGTCTCTGCTGGGGCAGCCGTTCACCAGCTTCCGGCCACCGCGCGGTGAGCTCACCGGCTACGCGCTGCGCATCGCCGCCGAGCTCGGCTACGACACCTTCATCTGGTCGGTCACCCGCGGGCCGGGGGACAAGAAGGAGGTCACCGAGATCGGCGACTACATGGGGCAGACGGTCACGGCCGGGGACGTCCTGGGCCTGCACGACGGCATCGGCCGGGGGACGTTCGACCCGCAGGCCGCCTTCGCCGTGGCGCTGGCCCAGCGGCGCGAGCTGGAGGTGCGGGCGCTGCCGGCCGCACTGCAGCAGATCGCCGACCGCGGGATCACCCTGATCAGCGCCAACCGATTGCTCGAGCACAGCGTGCCCGAGCCGATCGGGGGCAGCGCGCCACCGGCGCCGGACGGGAACTGAGCGGGCCTCAGATCCGGACGATCACCTCGCGGCGCATCAGCGCGGCGCAGACCGCCCAGATCACCGCGACCGACAGCACCGGGTAGAGCCAGGCGGAGACGACCGCCCCGGCGACCGAGCTCACCCAGCCGTCGACCGCCGGCTGGACCGTGTGCGACAAGACGGCGCGGAACATGACCTCGGAGAACACGAACGCGACGATCGCGTTGAGCCCCAGCACCTCGAATGGCCGGAACGGGCGCACCACGCCGCGCTCGTCCACCAGCCAGTGCAGCAGGGCCAGCGCCAGCAGCGCGATCCCGCCGGTGACCAGCACGAACGACGGCGACCACAGCCGCTTGTTCAGCGGCACGACCGGGGCGAGCGCCAGCCCGGCGGCCAGCAGCGCAGCACCGCCCGCCGTCAGCCGGACCAGTGTGGCCGCCCCGGTGCCGGACTGCAGCGCCCGCCCGGCGAGCACGCCGAGGAAGACGGTGACCGCGCTGGCCGGGTAGCCGTGCGGCGCCTCGGCGGAGAAGGGCAGGCCGAGCGCGGCGTCGGCGGTGTGCGCCCATGACCGGTCGGGCTCGGCGCCCCCGGCGACGGTGAGGACGCTCAGCGCAGCCAGCACCCCGGCGGCGGTGACCACCTGCGCCGGGCGGGGCAACCGGAGAAGCAGCCAGCACAACAGGTAGGCGCCGGCGATGTGGCCGAGTACGCCCGCCCCGGCGGTGCCGAACCCGTACTTGGCCGTGACGATCAGCCAACCCAGGACGGCGAGCTTCACCACCCGGGTCAGCGCGGCGCGCGGCCGGTCGGCCCGCCGGGAGAACGGCACCGACACCCCCACGACCAGCAGGAAGATCGGGAAGACGACGTCGGCGACGTGCAGCCCGTTCCACGCCGCGTGCCTGAGCTGGGCCGAGATCGCCCCGTTGCCGCGGTTGTCGACGAACAGCATCCCGACCACGGCCAGGCCGCGCAGCACGTCGACCCCGCGCAGCCGCGGCCGGGGACGCGCATGCTCCGGCGCCGGCCGCACGGACGGCGCGGCGGCCTCCCGGCGGGGTGCCACCGGATGCGTCGTCATGCACCCACGGTAGGACCGTCCGGCTCGCCTCTTCGGGAAAGTGGCGTCCACCAGGGTGGTGTGCGACGGCCCGGTGAGCAGCGGGCCCTGAACCTCGAGGCGGCCACCGCGTGATCTTCTGGAGACGTCTCACAGTGCTTCAGGAGTTCGACGCGATGACCGCTCCGAGCAGCATCGACGCTGCCCACTTCCTGCACGAGCAGCTGGCTTAGGCCTCGCCTGACCTGCTGCGGTAGATGCTGACCACGTTCATCAACACGCTCATGAGCGCCGAGGCCGACGCGGTCTGCGGCGCCGGCTACGGCGAGCGCAGCGAGGCCCGGACCAACATCCGCAACGGCTACCGCAGCCGGGAGTTCGACACCCGAGCCGGCACCCTGGACGTCGCGATCCCCAAGTTGCGCGCCGGCTCCTACTTCCCCGACTGGCTGCTCGAGCCTTCCCCGACTGGCTGCTCGAGCGCCGCCGCCGGGCCGAGCGAGCGCTGACCACCGTGGTGGCCACCTGCTACCTGCTGGGGTGAGCACCCGGCGGATGGAGAAGCTGGTCGAGTCCCTGGGGATCACCCGGCTATCGAAGTCGCAGGTCAGCGAGATGGCCCGCGACCTCGACGAGCAGGTCGCGGACTTCCGCCACCGCCCGTTGGACGCCGGCCCCTACACGTTCCTGGCCGCCGACGCCCTGGTGCTCAAGGTCCGCGAGGGCGGCCGGGTGGTGGGCGTGCACGCCCTGGTCGCCACCGGCGTGAACGTCGACGGGCACCGGGAGATCCTCGGCCTGCAGGTCAGCTCCGCCAAGGACGGCGCCGGCTGGCTGGCGTTCTTCCGGGACCTGACCGCCCGCGGGCTGACTGGAGTGCAGCTGGTGACCTCTGATGCCCATCGTGGGCTGGTCGAGGCGATCGGGGCGACCCTGCCGGGTGCTGCCTGGCAGCGGTGCCGGACGCATTACGCGGCCGACCTGATGGCAGTCTGCCCCAAGAGCAGCTGGCCGTGGGTGCGGGCGCTGCTGCACTCGGTCTACGA
>DASQNB010000245.1:0-6526 GCA_035645175.1 Geodermatophilus sp. | reverse complement strand
ACGACCCCTCTGGAGCCCCCAGTGAGCCCCTCCACCCGCACCCCCCTCCTCAGCCGGGGATCGTGGTCCGAGACCAGCCGGATCGCCGACATCCTCCGCAAGGAGACCGTCGGCGGGGCCCTGCTGCTGGCCGCCGCGGCGGTCGCGCTGGTCTGGGCCAACTCCCCGTGGGGCGCGGCCTACGAGACGCTGCGCGACACCCGGGTCGGCCCGGCGTCCCTGCACCTCGACCTGTCGCTGGGCACCTGGGCGGCCGACGGGCTGCTCGCGATCTTCTTCTTCGTCGCCGGCCTGGAGCTCAAGCGCGAGTTCGTCGCCGGCGACCTGCGGGAACCGCGCCGCGCAGCGCTACCGATCGCCGCCGCCGTCGGGGGCATGGCCGTGCCTGCCCTCTTCTTCGTGCTGTTCAACCTCGGCCGGGACGACGACGCGATCCGCGGCTGGGCCATCCCCTCGGCCACCGACATCGCCTTCGCCCTCGCCGTCCTGGCCGTGATCAGCACCCACCTGCCGGCGGCGCTGCGCACCTTCCTGCTCACCCTCGCGGTCGTCGACGACCTGCTCGCGATCGTGGTGATCGCGGTCTTCTACACCGACGACTTCTCCGCCGGGTCCCTGCTGCTGTCGCTGGTCCCGCTGGCCGTCTTCGGCCTGCTGGTGCAGCGGCGCATCCGCTCCTGGTGGCTGCTGCTCCCCCTTGCGCTGGTGACCTGGGTGCTCGTGCACGAGTCCGGCGTGCACGCGACGGTCGCCGGCGTGCTGCTGGCGTTCACCGTGCCCGTCGTGCGCAGCCAGGCCGCCGGCGGCCCGGACGCCGGCCCAGGCCTCGCCGAGCACTTCGAGCACCGGTTCCGGCCGATCTCGGCCGGCGTCGCCGTCCCGGTGTTCGCCTTCTTCTCCGCCGGCGTCGCGGTCGGCGGGCTCTCCGGGCTGACGGAGTCGGTCACCGACAGCGTCGCCGTCGGCATCACCGTCGGGCTGGTGCTGGGCAAGACGATCGGCATCACCGGCGCGACCTGGCTGGTCTCCCGCTTCACGCGGGCCGAGCTCGACGAGGCGCTCGGCTGGCCCGACGTCGTCGGCCTGTCCCTGCTCGGCGGGATCGGCTTCACCGTCTCCCTGCTGATCACCGAGCTGGCCTTCGGCCTGGGCACGCCGACCTACGACCACGCGAAGGTCGGCATCCTGACCGGCACCCTGCTGGCCGCGCTGCTGGCCACGGTGGTCCTGCGGCTGCGCAACCGCCGCTACAAGCGGATCTACGAGGACGAGCGGGCCGACTTCGACCGGGACGGCATCCCGGACGTGTACCAGCGCGAGACCGTGGACGACCGCGCCGACCACCGGCGGGACCGGGACGGTGGCCCCCCGCCCGGGCGCACCGCCGGCGGTTCCGCCGAGGGCTGAAAATCGGCGTTGCAGCCCCCCTCGGATGCGACGTACCGTCGAGGTACACGAGAGAGGAGGTGGTCCGTAACTTGCATGCTTATCGGACTCGTGAGGTGGCTGTCCGCTAGCCGCCGTCCAGATGGGCCGCCCGTTCAGACGACAGTCTGAGCGACGGCAGATCGCCCGTCCGTCGTACGGCGGCGAGCGAGAACCGGACAGTCACCCGACCCCCGGGCCGCCGACACTTGTCCAGTCGGCCCACGTGCAGCCCCTGGCCCCGCCAGGCAGGTCGCCGTGGAACAGCCCGGGGGTCGTCCGTTCTCCGGGGAGGGTCGCGTGGCGTTCGCCGGCCGCTCGGTCGAGACCGACGTCTCCCCCGGCGCCTGGATCGTCGAGGCCGTCACCCGTCACGAGTGGGGCGCCTCCCTGGCCTCCCTGGTGCCGGACGTCTTCGAGGGCCACGTCCGCGTCTTCCACCCGGCCTACCGTTACGTCGGCGACCACGACATCGAGGTCCCGTGGACCGACGTCACCGCCCTGAACGGGACGAAGGCCCACCCGCTGATGCAGTGGGGCCCGGTCACCGGCGCCTGGGACTACCGCAACGAGGACAGCCAGCCACCCGTGTGGGACCGGGCTCCCGACGAGGGGCACCTGCCGACCGACGTCGCCGCGCGGCTGGTGCGCGTCCTCCGCCGGCACACCACGACCCCCGACGACTGCTGGTTCGGCGTCTGGGACGGACTCGGCACGGTCCACTCCGGCGCGCCGACCCTGGCGGTCCCGAACCGGGGGCACTGGCTGCTGCGGGGACCGATCGACCTCGCGACCGCGAACATGGCCGACGAGCCGTCCGAGCAGAGCGCGACCCTCTGGTGGCCCGCCGACCGCGCGTGGTGCGTCATCACCGACACCGACCTCATGAGCACCTACGTCGGCGGCAGCGCAGCCTGCGTCGCCGATCTGCTGGCTGCACCGGACCTGGAGACCGCGTCGGTGCTCCCGAGCGACCCCGTGGCCTTCGACCAGGACCCGGTGAACCCCCAGCCGGGCGACCACCCGTTCGACTAGAGGACGGCGAGCTCCGCGGCGAGGTCGTCGAGGCCGAGCGAGCCCTGCGACAGCGCCGCCATGTGCCAGGCCCGGGGGTCGAACGCGTCCCCGCGGGCCCGGCGGGCCGCCTCGCGGCCCGCGAGCCAGGCGCGCTCGCCGAGCTTGTAGCTGATCGCCTGCCCGGGCAGGCCGAGGTAGCGCACCAGCTCGCTGTCGAGGAAGGCCGGGTCGGCACCGCTGTGCTCGCCCAGGAAGGTGCGGGCGAGCTCCGGCGTCCACGGCCGGCCGCGGTGCGCTGCGAGGGCGCCGTCGGCGTCGTCCGGGACCGGCAGCCCCAGGTGCATGCCGATGTCGATGACCACCCGCACGGCCCGCAGCTGCTGGGCGTCCAGGTACCCCAGGCGCGTCCCGGGGTCGGCGAGGTACCCCAGCTCGTCCATCAGCCGCTCGGCGTAGAGCGCCCAGCCCTCGACGTTCGCCCCGACCGAGCCCAGCGAGGTCTGGTAGGTGGACAGCTGCCCGGAGACGTACGCCCACTGGGCCAGCTGCAGGTGGTGGCCCGGGACGCCCTCGTGGTACCAGATCGAGGTCAGGTCCCAGAGCGGGAAGCGCTCCCGGCCCAGCGTCGGCAGCCAGGTGCGGCCCGGGCGGGAGAGGTCCTGCGAGGGACGCGTGTAGTACGGCGCGGCGGCGCTGCCGGGCGGCGCGATCATCGCCTCGACCCGGCGCACCGGCTCGGCGAGGTCGAAGTGCACGCCGTCCAGCGCGGTGATCGCCTCGTCCATCATCGACTGCAACCGGGCGCGGATCGCCTCCTCGCCCTCGACCGCGGGGCCGTGCACGTCCAGCCAGCGCATCGCCTCCATCGGCGTCGCACCGGACACCACGCGCTCGGCCTCCGCCCGCTGCTCGGCCAGGATCCGCCGGTGCTCCGCCCAGCCCCAGGAGTAGGCCTCCTCCAGCCCGTCCCCGGCACCGAGGTCCGAGCCGGTCCAGCGGCGGGCGGCCAGTGCATAACGGTCGCGGCCGACGGCGTCCGGCGTCCCCTCGGCCTGCGGCAGGTAGACGTCGCGGAGGAAGTCGCGGACCTCGGCCACCGCTCCGTCGGCGGCGCGCGCGGCGGCGTCCAGCTCGCCGCGCAGCGCGTCCGGCCCACCGGCGGCGAACCCGCCGAAGAAGGGCCCGGCCAGCCACTCGCCGAGCTGCTCGACGACGGTGGACACCTGCCGCGGCGCCACGAGCAGGCCGCGCCGGGCGCCCTCCTCCAGCGAGGCCGTGAACCCGCGGTAGGCCTCGGGCACCCGCGCCATGCGGCGGGCGACGACCGCCCAGTCCTCGGCCGAGGATGTCGGCATGAGCAGGAAGACCTGGCGGATCGAGTGCACCGGGCTGAACAGGTTGGACAGCGCCCGCAGCCCCTCGCCGGCCTCGTGGACGGCGAGCTCGGCGCCCAGTCGCTCGCGTAGCAGCCGGGCGCAGCGCCGCTCGACCGGGTCGTCGTCCAGGGTGGGGTCGGCGGCCAGCACCCGGTCCAGCTCGGCGAGGGTGTCGCGGGCCAGCTGGGCCTCGGCCTCCAGGCCGACCGGGCTCGGGTCGGGCAGCCGGTCGTCGCCCGGGCGGGTGCCCAGCGACGTGGCGACGATCGGATCCAGGTCGCAGACCGCGTCGACGTACCGGTCGGCGACCTGTCTCGGGGTGCTCACCGGAGGCGCTCGAGGCGGGCGGACATGGTGGGCCGCAGCGGCGCGTCGCCGCTGGCGCGGTCGATCGCGTACATGAGCGCGCCCTCGACGATGCCGTAGAGCCGGACGGCGCGGGACACGTCGGGGGCGTCCGGCGTCCGGGCGAGGACGTCGCTGGTCAGCTCCCAGCTGGTCGTCGTCCGGGCCCGGCCGACGTAGAGCTCGACGAGCCCGTCGGGGCTGGTCACCAGCAGCTCGACGTCGTCCCCACCGCGCGGCCGCCAGAAGCCGGACTCGCGGACGGCCGGCCCGACGACCTGTCCGTCTTCGGTGAGCCGCCACGTGCGCGAGTCGTAGGCCAGGAAGCCGCGGCCGTCGTGGCTGAACCGGACCCACTGGCCGAAGCGGTGGTCGCCGTCGGCACCGGCCGCCTGCCCCTCGCCGTGCCACTCGCCGAGCAGCGGCAGGACGGCGAGCAGCTCCTCGGAGACCTCTGGACCGGAGCGGACGTCGGCGGTGTCGGGGACGGGCAGCTCGGTGCCGCCGCTCGCGAGCTCGCTCACGAGACCTCCTCGCTGGCGCTCGTCGGCCACGTTCGCGGCGCTGCTGTGTTCATGGATGAGCTCGCAGGCTCGCTCATCTACGCCCCTCCCGCGGACGGCGGGCGAGCCGGGCGGCGCCGTACCCGCAGCCGAGCGCCGCGAGCGACGCCAGGGCGACGAGGACCCAGGCAGAGACCATGCGCTCCACCGTAGGACCGCGGCCCGGGCCGGCCCCAGGCGGTCGCCAACGCGGCCCGCACGCGCCCCAGGTCCCGGACCGCTCCCCGTAGGCGACCCGAGCGCCGCGAGCGACGCGAGGCCGACGAGGACCCGGGCAGGGACCGTGGCTTGCCACCGCCGGGCCGCGCCCGCCGCCGCCCTCAGCCGGTCGCCGGTCGTGGGCGGGGAGGATGGACCCGTGACCGCCCCCGTGGCCCCCGCCCGCTGACGTGCCGTTCACCGGCAGCCACCCGGCGGCGGTCCTCCCACTGCTGCGGACGTCGCTGCCCGCCTCGGCCCTCGTCGCGGGCAGCATCGCGCCCGACGTCCCCTTCTACCTGCCCGTCGGGCTGCCGTGGGCGACGCACACCGCGCTCGCCGTCGTCACGGTGGACCTGCTGGTCGCCGCGCTGGCCTGGGCGCTGTGGCACGCGCTGCTGGCGCCCGCGGCGCTGTCGGCCGCCCCGGCCGGGGTGCGCGGCCGGCTGGCCGGCGTCCCGCTGGGGCTGCGCCGCCGGCTGCGGTCCGCGCGCGCGGGCGCACTGGTCCTGAGCGCGCTGCTCGTGGGGGCGGCAGTCCACGTGCTGGTGGACGAGTTCACCCACCCCGGCCGCTGGGGCGCCGAGAACCTCGCCGTCCTCGCCGGGGACTGGGGACCGCTGCCCGCCGTCCGCTGGCTGGACTACACCGGCACCGTCCTCGGCGGGGCGGTGCTGCTGGGCTGGCTGGCCCTGTGGTGGCGGCGCACCCGCGTCGTCCCGGCGCCGGCCCAGCCGCGGTGGTGGCTGCCCTGGGCGGCGATCGTCGTCCTCGGGCTCGTCGGTGGGCTGAGCGCGACGCTGGGCGCCCCGGACCCGCGCTCGGCGGCCGTGGCCGCCGCGTTCCGGGGCGGGGGCGTGGTGCTCGTGGCGTCCGTCGTCCTGGCTCTCGCCGCCGTCCTGCCGGCGCGCGGCGTCCGAGGCACCGGCGCCGGTCGGCGACGTCCCGGGTGAGCGCCGCCGCCGATGCGGCAGGCTGACGAGCCGAGCGGTACGGGTGGGAGCGGCGGGGAGGTGGGGCGCGTGGGTGCACGGGCGGACGGCGAGGGCAGCGACGACGTGGTCCTGCGCGACGTGGAGACCCGGCTGTCCCGCACGCTCGACCGCTACGAGCGCGTGCTCGCCAACGTCGCCGACGGCATCTACGGCCTCGACGCCGCCGGGCGCGTCGAGTTCGTCAACCCGGCCGCGGTCCGGATCACCGGTCGCCCGGCGGAGGAGCAGCTCGGCCACGACCAGCACGCGGTGATCCACGGCCGCCGGCCCGACGGCTCGCCGTACCCGAAGGAGCAGTGCCCGGTCTGGCACGCGCTGCAGACCGGCCGGCCGGTCGCCGCTGACTCCGAGGTCTTCTGGCGCAGGGACGGCACACCCGTGCCGGTCGAGCTGATCGCCGTCCCGACGGTGGAGGACGGCGCGGTGACCGGTGTGGTGGTCTCCTTCCGCGACCTGACCGACCGCGTGGCCGCCCGGCGTCAGGCCGCCGAGCTGCGACAGGTGACCGAGCGGGCCGCGGCGCAGCGGGCGCTGTCGGACCGGCTGCAGCAGGCCCTGCTGACCCCGCCACCGGAACCGGACCACCTGCAGGTAGCCGTGCGGTACC
>DASQNB010000244.1:0-4457 GCA_035645175.1 Geodermatophilus sp. | reverse complement strand
CATGGAGACGCTGATCTCCACGCACGCCATCGAGAGCGTCCGCGAGGTGTGGTGGGACATCCGCCCGCACCCGGACTTCGGCACCGTCGAGCTGCGCATCTGCGACGGGCTGCCCACCCTCGACGAGATCGGCGCGGTCGCCGCGCTGTCCCAGTGCCTGGTCGAGCAGTTCGACACCCAGCTCGACCGCGGCTACACGCTGCCGGTGCCGGCGTCCTGGGTGCTGCGGGAGAACAAGTGGCGGGCCGCGCGCTACGGCCTGGACGCCGACATCGTCGTCGACGACAAGGGCACCGTGCGGCCGGTCCGCCAGGCGATCGCCGACCTTGTCGAGGAGCTCGAGCCCACCGCTCGCCGGCTGGACTGCGAGGCCGAGCTGGCCGACGTGCACCGCGTCCTGGCCGTCGGCGCCTCCTACCAGCGGCAGCGCGCGGTCGCCGCGGCCACCGACGGCGACCTGACCGCCGTCGTCGACAGCCTGCTCGCCGAGCTGCGGGACGGCCTGCCCACCAGTGGCCCCGCCGACCAGCCCCCCGGGCCGGTCCCGGGCCCGGCCTCGTGCGCCGGGGGCCATGCGGCATGAGGGACGCTGCCGCATGAGGGACGCTGCCGCATGACCGAGTTCCCCGAGGAGCTCGGGACGGCGGTCGACGAGTGGGTCGCCGGGAAGCACCAGCAGCTGGTCGCCGTCCGCCGGCACCTGCACGCCCACCCCGAACTGGCCTTCGCCGAGTTCGAGACGACGTCCTTCCTGGAGCAGCGGCTGCGCGACGTCGGCCTCGAGCCCAAGCGGCTGCCCAGCGGCACCGGGCTGGTCGTCGAGGTGGGGGCGGGCGATCCGGTCGTGGTGCTGCGCGCCGACATCGACGCGCTGCCGCTGGCCGACCTCAAGGAGGTCCCGTACGCCTCCAGCCGGGAGAACACCTGCCACGCCTGCGGGCACGACGTGCACACCACCGTCCTGCTCGGGGTGGCGATGGCCCTGGCGTCGATGGGTGGGGCCGAGATCGGCGACCTGCCCGGCACCGTGCGCTGCGTCTTCCAGCCGGCCGAGGAGACGGTGCCCGGCGGCGCGACCGAGGTGGTCGCCGCCGGCGTGCTGGACGGGGCCTCCCGCGCCTTCGCCCTGCACTGCGACCCGTCGCTCCCGGCCGGCAGCGTCGGCCTGCGCACCGGCTCCATCACCGCGGCCTGCGACCGGATGGACGTCACCCTCACCGGCCCCGGCGGGCACACCGCGCGCCCGCAGCTGACCGTCGACCTGGTCGACGCCCTCGGCCGGCTGATCACCGACCTGCCCGCCCTGCTGTCCCGCCGGGTCGACCCCCGGGCCGGCATGTCCCTGGTGTGGGGCGCGGTCAACGCCGGCGTCGCGGCCAACGCCATCCCGCAGCGGGGGCACCTGCGCGGGACCGTGCGCGTCCTCGACCGCGAGGAGTGGCAGAGCGCCGAGGCGCTGCTGCGCTCGCTGGTCGAGCGGGTCGCCGCCACCACCGGCGCCGAGGTCGAGGTCGACTACATCCGCGGCGTCCCGCCGGTGGTCAACGACCCGCGCGCGGTCGCGCTGCTGCGCTCGGCGGCGCTGGAGACCGTCGGCCAGGAACGCCTGGTCCTGTCGCCGCAGAGCATGGGCGGGGAGGACTTCGGCTGGTTCGCCGACGTGCTGCCCATCGCGCTCGCCCGCCTCGGCACCAACGGCGGTGGTGCCCCGCTGGACCTGCACCGGGGCACCTTCGACGTCGACGAGCGGGCCATCGGCGTGGGCGTGCGGCTGCTCGCCCGCGCCGCCCTGCACGCGCTGGCCGCCGACGCGGGGAGCACGCCGTCCGGCCCCTCGCCGCAACCCGGGCGTTCCGGTCGGGGCACACATCGGTAGAGACTGAGGCCGACCGGACCGAGGAGGGGAACCCGACGATGAGTTCCACGGACCACCAGACCGCCCATCCCGGCGACGCCGAGGTGCCCGCCGAACACGAGGTCCCCGACGACCTCAGCCTGGCCGCGGGGTTCCCGCCCACGACCCGTGACCAGTGGCGCGAGCTCGTGGCCGGGGTGCTGCGCAAGGCCGGCCGCGAGGACCTGCCCGACCCGGTCGAGGACGCGCTGCGGGTGCCGGTGGCCACCGGCGTCAGCGTGGCCCCGCTCTACACCGCCGAGGACGCCGGTGACCTGCCCACCGCGGTCGGCGTCCCGGGGATCCCGCCGTTCGTCCGGGGCGGCCGGCCCGCGGTCGGGCCCGCCGGCTCGGCCGCCGTGTCCGCCGCGGGGGGCACCGAGGGCGGAGCCTCCGGGAGCTGGGACGTCCGCCAGCGGCACGCCCATCCCGACGTCGCGCTGACCCGGGAGGCGATCGCCGCGGACCTGGAGAACGGCGTCACCTCCCTGTGGCTGGAGCTCGGCGAGGGGGCGATCCCGGTCGACGCGCTGGGCGAGGTCCTCTCCGACGTCTACCTCGACCTCGCGCCGGTGTCGGTCTCCGGCGGGCTGTCGGCCGCCGAGGCGCTGCTCGCCCTCGTCGACGCGCGGAGCGACAGCGAAAGACCAATCGCCCCCGGCGGCTCGCTGGGCCTGGACCCGCTCGGCGTCCAGGCCGCCTCCGGGGAGGAGCAGGACCTCACCGGCCTGGCCGACCTCGCCCGCCGGGCCCCGGCGGGCTGGCGCACCGTCGTCGTCGACGCCACGGTCTTCTCCGACGCGGGTGCCTCGGCCGTCGAGGAGCTCGGCTGCTCGCTGGCCGCCGGCGTCGCCTACCTCCGGGCCCTGACCGACTCCGCGGACGGGAGACAGGGCCTGGGCGTCGACGAGGCGTTCGCCGCGCTGGAGTTCCGCTACGCCGCCAGCGCCGACCAGTTCACGACGATCGCCGGGCTGCGCGCCGCCCGCCGGCTGTGGGACCGGGTCGGCGAGGTCAGCGGCGCCTCGCCCGACGTCCGCGGCCAGCGGCAGCACGCGGTCACCTCCTCGGTGATGACGACCAGGCGCGACCCGTGGGTCAACATGCTGCGGACGACGGTGGCCTGCTTCGCCGCGGGCGTGGGCGGCGCCGACGTCGTCACGGTGCAGCCCTTCGACGCCGCGCTCGGCCTGCCCGACGCCTTCTCCCGCCGGATCGCCCGGAACACCCAGGCCCTGCTGGTCGAGGAGGGGCACCTGGCCCGCGTCCTCGACCCGGCCGGCGGCTCCTGGTACGTCGAGTCGCTCACCGACTCCCTGGCCGAGGCGGCCTGGGCCTGGTTCACCGAGATCGAGCGGGCCGGCGGGCTGGCCGCCGCGCTGGGCTCGGGCCTGGTGCGCGACCGGCTCGCCGCCGCGTGGGAGGCCCGCGCCGAGCGGCTGGCGCACCGCACCGACGCGATCACCGGCGTCAGCGAGTTCCCGAACCTGGCCGAGAAGCTGCCGGCTCGCCAGCCCGCGGCGGACCTGCGCCCGACCGGGGGGCTGCCGCGCGTCCGGGCGGCGCAGGAGTTCGAGGAGCTGCGCGACCGCGCCGAGGCCGCCGACGCGCGGCCGCAGGTCTACCTCGCCACGATCGGCCCGATCGCCCGGCACACCGCGCGGGCCACCTTCGCCGGCAACCTGTTCCAGGCCGGGGGAGTGGCGACGCCGTCCGGCGACGGGGCCTCCGGCCTCACCGACGCCGGGACGACGGTCGCCTGCATCTGCGGCACCGACAAGGACTACGCCGAGTCCGCGGCGGCGCTGGCCGCCGAACTGCGCGAGGCCGGAGCCACGCAGGTGTGGTTGGCCGGCAAGCCGTCGCTCGCGGTCGACGGCGTCGACGGGTACGTGTACGCCGGGTGCGACGCACTCGACGTCCTGCAGCGGGTCCACGAGCAGCTGGGAGTGCCGGCATGAGCACGATTCCTGACTTCGGCAGCGTCGAGCTGGGCCGCCCCGCGGCGGCCGCCTCGGCCGACGACTGGGCCAAGCGGTTCAAGGAGACCACCGGCCGTGGCATGGAGGAGGTGGCCTGGGAGACGCCGGAGGGCATCGCCGTCCCGCCGCTGTACACCCCGGCCGACCTGCAGGGCCTGGACTTCCTCTCGACCCATCCCGGGCTGCCGCCGTACCTGCGCGGGCCCTACCCGACGATGTACACGACCCAGCCGTGGACGGTCCGCCAGTACGCGGGCTTCTCCACCGCGGCGGAGTCCAACGCCTTCTACCGGCGCAACCTCGCCGCCGGGCAGAAGGGGCTGTCGGTCGCCTTCGACCTGCCCACCCACCGCGGCTACGACTCCGACCACCCGCGCGTGGTCGGAGACGTCGGCATGGCCGGGGTGGCGATCGACTCGATCCTGGACATGCGGCAGCTCTTCGACGGCATCCCGCTGGACCGGATGAGCGTCTCCATGACCATGAACGGCGCCGTCCTGCCGGTGCTGGCGCTCTTCATCGTCGCCGCCGAGGAGCAGGGGGTGGCGCCGGATCGGCTGACCGGGACCATCCAGAACGAC
>DASQNB010000243.1:0-7301 GCA_035645175.1 Geodermatophilus sp. | reverse complement strand
AGCGACCACCACCCGCCGGGCCCAGGCGAGCAGGACGCCCGAAACGCCTCCGGGGCGGGGGTCGGGGGTTCCCGCGGTCCCGGCCGGCGTCGTCGTGGGCCGGGCGACGTCCTCGGTCACGTGCGGGCACCCCCCTCCCGTGCTCGGTGCGGCGCCGTCCGGCCCGGTACCCGGTCCCGGCCGCTCATCGTCCGGACGTACCCGCGGGGACGACGTCCCCCCGCCGTTCGTCATCGTCGCCCGGCCCGAGCGGGGCGCCGGGGTCCTCCGTGCGTGGTGGCACCCCGGAGTGCCGTGCCCGCCGCCACCGGCCGGCGACGAGCGGGACGGCCGACTGGCCGAGGCTGAGGAGTGCCGCGACGGCGACGGCGGCGGCCCCGACCGACAGGCCGGGCGAGCGGAAGCCGACCTCCAGGACGTGCCGGCCGGCCGGGACGTCGACGGCGAGCAGCCCGGCGGGACCGTCCCGCACGTCGACCGGCTCCCCGTCGAGCGTCGCGGTGTACCCCGGCCAGGCGAGCCGGGCGAACAGCAGGGAGCCGTCGGTCCCGGCGTCGAGGGTCACCGACTCGCTGGTGGCCGTGCTGCGGTCGGACAGCACCCGGACGCCGGGCGACACCCAGGACAGCCGCCCGTCGTACCCGACGACCGGCTCCCGCACCCACACGGTCCGCAGGCCGTCGCGGGCCGCGACCACCCACCCGGCGGGCGGGGGCCCGGCAGCAGGGCCGGGGAAGAGCTGGGCGTCGATGACCAGGGTCTGCACGCGCAGCAGGTCCACCAGCGGCACGCCCGTGCCGTCGACCGGCCGGAGGGCGCGGTCGAGCGCCTCCGGGCACACCTGCCCCCGGTAGTCCATGCACAGCGCGTCGGCGAACTCCTCGAACCCCATGCCGCTGTACCGCACGATCGTCTCGTGCCCGGACATGAGGTTCTCGTTGCCGAACAGGAGGTGCCCGGTGTACCGGCGCGGTGCGGTCCGCAGTGACTCCGGGGTGGCCAGCTGCAGCACCGTCCCGCGGTAGGCGGCCGAGGCCTCCTGCACCTGCGCGATCGAGCTGGGCAGCTGCGCCAGGTCGGACTCGTCGCTCTCGCGCAACGGCAGCACGGAGGCCTGGTAGGTGAGGACGAGGACGGTGCCGGCGACCAGGACCGTCGCCCAGGCGGCGCGTCCCCGACGGCGGAACGCGGTGACGGCCAGCAGGACCAGGGCGAGCACGACCCCCGTGGCCAGCACGTGCATCCCCACGTGGTCGGGGCGGACGGCGAAGGACAGGTAGCCGCCGGCCAGCACGATCCCGGCCGTCGCCAGCGTCCGCGGCCGCACGTGGTCGGTGGCCGGCCCGCGGGACAGCAGAAGCGCGAGCAGGACGGCGAGAGCCAGGTACAGGTACTCGACCAGCCGGATCGGCCAGCGGAACAGCCACAGGTTCGACGGTCCGACGGTGAGGACCGCGAAGACGGCGGCGATGGTGACCACGCTGGTCAGTCGCCGGTCCGGTCGCCGGAGTCCGCGCCAGCGCACCCACGGCAGCAGGGGCAGGGCGAACCAGATGCCGTAGGTCGACGGCGACCGCTCCAGCAGCGCCCCGCCGAAGTTCAGGATCGCCGGCAGGTACGTGGGCGCGCTGGAGGCCAGGAGGTCGCCCAGCTGCGGGACCAGGAACGTGTCGTTCGCCAGCATCGCGGTCTGCTCCCGGTCGGTCACCGGCAGCGTCGCGAGCAGCGGCAGGAAGACCAGTGCCGCGGTCGCCCCGACGCACGCACCGGTGAGGACGAGGCCGCCGAGTCGCCGCAGGTCGCGCCGCAGGAGCAGCTCGACGGCGATGCCGGCCAGCACGACGACCATCCCCAGCGCCGCGTACGGGTTGCCGGTGGTCATGGCGAGGGCGCCGAGCAGGAACGTCACCACGGGCGGGAGGTGGCCGCGGGACTGCCGGCGGGCGGCCCACCAGAACCAGGTCACCCAGGTGAAGGCCATGAGGCCGGCCGGCCACCCGTTGGCCTCGTAGTAGAGCGTGAAGCCGGTGACGGGGACGGCGCAGGCCACGACCACCGCGGCGAGCCGGCCGGCGCCGTACTCCCGGAACAGCAGGTAGGCGGCCATGCCGAGCAGGGCCAGGAACTGGACCTGCACGAGGGCGGCAGCCGCGGCCAGGTCGTCGAACAACGAGACGAGGACGTAGTCCAGCAGCTGCACCGGGTTCCACAGCGCGTAGGTGGCGTCGGCGGCGTAGTTGCCGCCGGTCCAGCCGGCCGGGTCCATCGGGGGCCACTGCCCGCTGCGCAGCTGCTCGCCGAAGTGGTGCCACAGCGGCACGAAGGACTGCGGGTTGTCCCCGCCGTAGTAGAACGCGTGCCGCTGCAGGAACGGGATGGTCGTCATGACGGCGACCACCAGCCCGACCCCGAGGACGACGACGACCTCGGGGACCCGGTGCCTGCCGCGGGCGGCGGTCGGGGAGCCGGTCGACGACTCCGCAACGGTGCTCACCGAGAGGTCCTCCTCCGTGTGCCCGGGGGTACCGAGCCCTCCCAGCATCCATCACCGTCGTCCGCAGCCCGACCGAGAACGAGGACGGCGACCGGTGTGGTCGTCGTCCCCGGGTCCGGCGCCGCCGTCCGGAGCGGACGGTGTGCGGTCAATCGGTTTCGGTGACGTTACCCTGCGAGAGCAGATGTGTTTCGGACGAGCACCTCGCGACGAGCGGCGGAACGGGAGCCAGCGGGCATGGACGAGGTGGCGGGCACGCCGACGGACTGGTCGGCACGGGTCGCTCTCACCTACGTCGTCCCGGCGCACAACAGCACGCTCGCGATCGAGCCCACGCTGCGCGCGCTGGCGAGCCGGCTGGCCGACCGGGACGCCGAGCTGGTCGTCGTCGAGAACGGCTCCACCGACGGGACCGGTGACCTCCTGCGGCGGATCGAGCAGGCCTGGGCCCACCCCCGGGTGTCGCTCCGGCTGCTCCGGTCGGCCAAGGGGATGGGGAACGCCTACCGCGCCGGCATCGCCGCGAGCCGCGGGGAGCGGGTGGTCCTGACCGCCGACGACCTGCCCTTCGGGTTCGACGACCTGGACGCCGCCGAGGGCGTGGACCCCGCCGTGCACCCGGTGGTCATCGGCTCCAAGGGACACCGCGACTCCGACGTCGACCGGGGGCTGCTGCGTTCCGTCCTCACCTGGGGCTTCTGGCTGCTGCGGCGCCTGGTCCTGGGGATGCGCACGCTCGACCCCCAGGGCACGTTCGTGCTCGACGGCGACTGGGCGCGCCAGGTCGGTCCCCGGCTCACCGAGCCGGGCTACCTGGTGACGACGGAGCTGTGCTTCCTCGCCGAGCGCTCGGGCGTGCAACCGGTGGAGGTGCCGGTGCGGCTCGCCCCGGAGCACCGCGAGCACCGCAGCCGGATCACCGGCCGGGACGTCTGGCAGATGGCCGTGGGCCTGGCCGGCATCCGGCGGCGGCACGCGTCCCCCGCGGACCGGCGGCCCGCGCCGACGCCGGCTCAGCGGTAGGAGGAACCCGCCGCCCGGCGCACGGCCAGGGCCACCTCCAGGGCCCGGCGGCCCTGCACACCGGTCACCCGTGGGGTCCGGCGGTGGGTGACGCACTCGAGGAAGTGCTCCAGCTCGAGGGCCAGCGGCTCGCCACGGTGCTCCAGGAACGGGATCTCGATGAGCCCGCTCTGCCGGTAGCGGGCGCCGCCCTCGGACAGGAACTCGTTGTGGTCGACCCGGTGGATGGTGAGGTCCTGCCGGACCAGGTCGAGGACCACGAAGTTGGTCCGCTGGGTCAGCTCGATCCGGCGGATCTTGGTCTGTCCCACCCGGCTGGCCGTGACGGTCGCCGTCACCCCGTTGCGGAACTCCAGCAGGGCGGTCACGAGGTCGAGGGAGTCGGTCCTCTCCCGGCGGCCCATCCCCTCGACCCGCTCGACGTCGGCGCCCGCCAGGGCGAGTGCCAGCTCGAGGTCGTGGATCATCAGGTCCAGCACGACGTCGGCGGTGACCCGGGGGGAGAAGGGCCCCATCCGGGTCAGCTCGACGTGCAGCGGGTCCTCGACGATGCCGTCGAGCTGGAGCACCACGGGGTTGAACCGCTCGACGTGCCCGATCATCAGGACCCGGTCGTTCACCCGTGCCGCCTCGATGAGCGCGTCGGCGTCCTCCACGGTCGTGGCGATCGGCTTCTCGACCAGCAGGTCCACGCCGGCCGCCAGCAGCGGGACGCCGATCGCGGCGTGCAGATCGCTGGGGCCGGCGACCACGGCGGCCTCGGCACGGTCGGCGACCGCGCCGGGGTCGGCGCTGTAGGCGGCCCCGACCGAGGCGGCCAGCGCCCGGCCGCGCTGCTCGTCGGGGTCGACGACCAGCGTCACCTCCGCCTCGGGCAGCCGGCTGAGGACCCGCGCGTGGTTGCTCCCCATGATCCCCGCGCCGACGACGGCCACCCGCGTCACCGGAGCACCTCGCCGACGGCCTCGACGATGCGGTCGAGGTCGTCCCGGCCGAGCTTGGGGTGCACCGGCAGGGAGACGACCTCGCGCGCGGCCCGTTCGGCGCACGGCGTCGGGTCGACGACGACCCGCGGGTGGTCCCGGTAGCAGGCGTGGTCGTGCACCAGCCGCGGGTAGTAGACGCCGGCCCGGATGCCGCGGTCGGCGAGGCCGGCCACGAACGCCGCGCGGTCCACCGCCGCCTCGGGGGTGACCCGCACCGTGTACTGGTGGAAGACGTGCTCGCGGCCCTCGGGCGCGCCGGGCAGGACCAGCCCGGGGACGTCCCGCAGGTGCCGGCTCAGGTACCCGGCGTTCGCGCGGCGGGCGTCGTTGATCGCCGGCAGCCGGCCCAGCTGGGGGATCGCGATCGCGGCCTGCAGGTCGGTGAGGCGGTAGTTGTGGCCGGGGACCTCGTACTCGTACTGCGCGCGCATGCCCTGGTTGCGCAGCACCCGGAGGCGGTCGGCGACCGCGGCGTCGCGGGTGGTGATCATCCCGCCCTCGCCGCACATGACGTTCTTGGTCGCGTAGAAGGAGAAGCAGCCGACCCCGGAGGAGCCGACGGCGCGCCCCCCGATCCGCGCGCCGTGCGCCTGGGCGGCGTCCTCCACGAGCGCCAGGCCGTGCTCGGCGGCCAGCTGCTCGAAGCGGGGCACGTCGGCCGGCAGCCCGTAGAGGTGCACGGGGAGCAGCACCCGCGTCCGCGACCCCACGAGGGCCCCCGCCGCGGCCGGGTCGAGGCAGAAGTCCTCGCCGATGTCGGCGAACCGGGCGGTGGCCCCGGTCTCCAGGACGGCGTTGAGCGTGGCCGCGAAGGTGAACGGGGTGGTGACCACCTCGTCGCCGGGGCCGATGCCGAGGGCCTGCATCGTCGCGACCAGCGCGGTCGTCCCGTTGTTGACCGCGACGGCGTGCTCGACGTCGTGCGCGGCGGCGAACTGCCGTTCGAGCTGCTCGACCTTCGGCCCCTGGGCCAGCCGCCCGGAGCGCAGCACCTCGAGGACCAGCCGCTCCTCCTCCTCGCCGACGTCGACGGCGGAGATGGCGATCGGCGCGCTCATGCCCGGCCTCCCTGCTCGTCCCGGTGCCGGGTGCACCGGAGGTCCGCGGGCCGCTCGCCGTCCCGGCTCACCACCTCGCCGCAGACGCAGACCCATCCGTGGTGACGGGCGGGGTTGCCGGCCACCAGCTGCTGCGGCGCGACGTCCCGGGTCACCACCGAGCCGGCCGCGACCATGCAGCCGGCGCCGAGGACCGTCCCGCAGACGATGGTCGCGTTCGCGCCGATGGAGGCGCCGTCCTGGACGGCGGTGGGCGTGATGCTCCACGTGCCGGCGGACGCCCGCGGACGCAGGTCGTTGGTGAACACGGCGCTGGGGCCGACGAACACGTCCGATCCGAGGGTGACCCCGGTGTAGACCGAGACGTTGTTCTGGATCTTGCACCGGTCGCCGACCACGGCACCGGCGTCGACGAAGACGTTCTTGCCGAGCACGCAGTCCGCGCCGATGACCGCGCCGGACCGGACGTGCGCGTGGTGCCAGACCCGCGTGCCCGCGCCGATCCGGGCGGCCTCCTCGATGACGGCCGTCTCGTGGGCGGCCGCGGGATGGCCCGGCGGCTCCTGTTCGGGGCTCATCCTCATCCGTTCACGAGGGAGGTGTCCGCACCACGGACACCGGGTCCGCAGCGGTGGCACGCTGGGTGGGTGTCCCGCGAGGGTAACCGCCGGCCCGGCACCGCACGGAGGGCGGGCTCGGCGCGGACCGGCGGCGGGCGTGTCGCCCCCGGCCGCCCCGCGCACCCGGCCTAGCGTCGACACCTCCGGTCCCGCCCGAGGAGGCCCGTGCCCGCCCGCTCGCCCGCCGTCCCGCCCCGCTCCCGCCGCGGTGCCCTGCTCGTCGGGACCCTCCTGGTCTCGCTGACCGGCTGCGGCCTGCTGGGGACCGCCGGCGACGTTGCCGGCGGGCCGCCGACCGGTGTCCTGGGCGACGCGGCCGCCGACGAGGCGGTCGCCGCCGCACCCCCGGGCTCGGCGCTGGCCACCCTCGCCGAGGTCGAGGTGCGGGGCCGCGCACCGCGCACCGGCTACGAGCGCGAGCTGTTCGGCGACGGCTGGGTCGACACCGACCGCAACGGCTGCGACACCCGCAACGACGTGCTGGCCCGCGACCTGACCGGCGAGACGTTCCGGCCCGGGACCGACGAGTGCGTCGTCGCCTCGGGCACCCTGGAGGACCCCTACTCCGGGCGCACCATCGAGTTCCGGCGCGGGCAGGACACCAGCGACGACGTGCAGGTCGACCACGTGGTCGCCCTCTCCGACGCCTGGCAGAAGGGCGCGCAGCGCTGGGACGCCGACCGGCGCACCGCCTTCGCCAACGACCCGCTCAACCTGCTGGCCGTCGACGGGCCGCTGAACATGCAGAAGGGGGACGGCGACGCCGCGACCTGGCTGCCGCCGAACACCTCCTACCGGTGTGCCTACGTCGCGCGGCAGGTCGCAGTGAAGGCCGGCTACGGGCTGTGGGCCACCCGCGCCGAGCGCAACGCCGCCGCGACCGTGCTCGCCGGCTGCCCCGAGGAGCCCCTGCCCGGCGCGGTCGCGGTCTCCCCGGCAGCGGAGTCCGCGCCCTCACCACGGACGTCCTATGCCGACCGCGACGCCGTCCGCGCGGCCGGGGCGGCGCCCATCCGGCGCGGCGAGCCGGGCTGGAGCGACGCCTTCGACGGCGACGGTGACGGGGTCGGCTGCGAGTAGTCCGGTGGGTGGGACCGGCGGACGCAGTATCGTGGACGGC
>DASQNB010000242.1:0-2124 GCA_035645175.1 Geodermatophilus sp. | reverse complement strand
CCACCGCGGCACCTGACGCGCCTTGGCCTCGTCGAGCCCGCGGTTGTGTGTCATGAAGTAGTGGAGGTCGAGGCAGAAGCTGCACCCGATCGCGCCGGCCGCGGCCATGGCCGCGAAGGACGCCAGGTTCGGGTCCAGCCGGTTCCACGAGTCGGACCTGCGGCCGAACTTCATCATGTCCTTGAACACGGCCGGGTAGTGCCACATCACCCCAGCGGCATCCGGCACCTGGCCCAGCATCTTGCGGCTCATCGTCTTCAGCAGGGCCCCGTAGATGCCGGTGATCTCGGTCGCGGGAACCCGGGTGCTGCTCGCCATGTCTCCTCCTGGTGTCTGCTCGCGTCGACATGGAGACACCGGCCGCGATCCGGGTGTGACACCCGCCGCGGGGTTCAGCCGGGGGAAGCCTCGTTCCACCGGAGTACGCGCAGCGCCCGGGAGGTGTCGCAGCGGTTGGGCCGGCCGTCGGCGCCGCCAGGGAACCCGGATCGGCCTGCCCGTGTATCTCGAGGCACCCGACGGCGCTCTGCCAGAACGAGGCACCCTGAGACCTCGACCGCTCACGTCTGATCGTCAGGGCTGCGTTCGCGAGGGCCGCTCCCGACCCTCGCCGAACGCTCGGTACAGACCCGTCCGTGGAACGGGCACGGGGGATTCGTCGGCAGTGTCGTTGCCGGAGATCACCACCGTCAGTACCTCCTCGACGAGACGTGAGGACCCGCCATGCCCGGCTCGATCGGTGAGCACCGCCTCCAGCAGCGCTACGGCACCGTGCCCCGTGCCCGTGGGTTCTACGACCACCAGGTGCTCGACCACCTCAACGACCACATGCAGACCTTCATCGACCGCATGGAGATGGCGTTCGTCGCCACCGCCGACGGCTCCGGCGAGGCCGACTGCTCCTTCCGGGCCGGTCCTCCCGGGTTCGTCCGTGCCCTGGGCGAGCGGACCCTGGTCTATCCCGAGTACCGCGGCAACGGCGTCATGGCCAGCCTGGGCAACGTCGTCGAGAACGCACACATCGGGCTGCTCTTCCTCGACTTCTCGGGCGACGCGATCGGTCTGCACGTCAACGGCCGGGCCACCATCGTGGAGAACGACGAGCTACTGGCGGCTGTGTCGTTGCCCGACGCCGTGATCGCCGACTCGTCGGCCGAGGGCGGCCGCCGGCCCGAGCGATGGGTCCGGGTCGACGTCGTCGAGGCCTACATCCACTGCTCCAAGCACATCCCCCAGATGGTCGAGCGCTCTGACGTGGCGCCGGCCTGGGGCACCGACGACGCCGTCCGCAAGGGCGGTGACTACTTCCGGGCCAAGCACTCTCCCCGACCCTGGGTCGACGGCACACCTGTCGCCGTCCCCACACCGGCCGGGCGGGCCGACTGATGCCGCGTCCGGTCCCGGAGCCGGGGACCGACGCCGTGGCGCAGGCCCGGGACGCGGCCGCCGGGAGGATCCCACCGCGAGGGAGGGGGACGCTCCGTCCCCGCGGTCGTCCCGTGGGTGACGACCTGACGATCTCCGTGGCGGGCGAGCCACGTCGATACATCGACCTCGACACCGCGGCCACCACGTCGGCGTCGGAGGCCGTCGTCCGCGCCGTCCAGGACTTCCTGCCGTGGTACTCGAGCGTCCACCGGGGCGCTGGGGCGAAGTCGCAGTACTCCAGCGCTCGGTACGAGGAGGCGCGCGAGACGCTGGTCCGCTTCGTGGGAGCCGATCCGGCGACGCACGTGGCGCTCTTCCCCAGGAACACCACCGAGGCGCTCAACGTCATCGCCTTCCGGCTGGGTCTCACCCGGGACGACGTGGTCCTGACCACCGCGGTCGAGCACCACGCCAACCTGCTGCCGTGGCGGCGCCACGCCCGGCTGCGGGTCGTCGACGTCGACGAGCGCGGCGCCTTCGACGTCGCCGCCGTGGTGGCCGGGCTCGACGCGCGCCCTGTGCCGCGCGTGCTGGCGGTGACCGGCGCGTCCAACGTCACGGGGTGGCTGCCCGACCTGCGCGCGATCGCGGCGGCCGCCCGCGAGCGCGGCGTGCTCGTCGTGGTCGACGGCGCGCAGCTCGTGCCCCACCGCCCGGTGGACATCGCTGCACTCGGGATCGACGTGCTGGCGTTCT
>DASQNB010000241.1:0-1832 GCA_035645175.1 Geodermatophilus sp. | reverse complement strand
CCAACGACGTCCGGCTGCGCGGGTTCCGCGACGCCTGCAGCCGGTTGGGCATGGAGGCGTCGGAGCTCGGACCCTTCGCCGCGCGGTTCCAGGCCGGGGTGCGCGCTGCGGACCTCGTCCTCGCGACGTCCGTGACGGCTGTCGTCGCCTACAACGACGAGATCGCGGTGGGAGTGATCAACCGACTCGCCGACCGCGGGATCGGTGTGCCGGGCGACATCAGCGTCGTCGGCTTCGACGACACCCAGCTCGCCGAGATGGTGACGCCCCGGTTGACCACCGTGCGGATCCCGGCCGCGACGGCCGGGACCGCCGCTGTCGAGCTGTTGCTGGACCTCGTGCGGGGTCGGGACGCGGGCCTGCACAGTCCGCGGGAGATCTCGGCAGAGCTCGTCGTCCGGTCCAGCACCGGGCCGGCCCGCGTCGCCCCGGACACCGGACAGGACCCGGCGCCGTGACCGATGCGAGTCTGCGCTACGAGGCGGCAGCCGAGCGCCGGGCGTGGATCGTCTCGAACCTCCAGTCGGCCGGCTTCCTCTCCGTCGTCGACCTCGCGCGCAAGCTCGGCGTCTCCCAGATGACCATCCGCAGGGACCTGCACGCGCTCGAGGACACCGGCGACGTCCGCCTCGTCCACGGCGGAGCCAGCCTCACTCCCCGCGCCCTGCAGATCTCCGTCTTTCCCGACGACGACCACGCGTCAGCCCGGGAACGAGTGGCCGCACACGCCGTCGGCCTCGTCGGCGCGACCGACGCGATCGCCATCGACGCCGGTGCCACGGGTCATGCGATCGCCCGGTCACTGCCGGAGGGGTTCGGCGGTTGCGTCATCAGCCACTCCATGCCCGTGCTGCAGTCCCTCACGGCTGGGCGGTTGCGCCGGGTGGTCGCGCTGGGTGGCGAGCTCCTGCCCGATCGCCATGCCTTCGTCGGCCCGACGACGGAAGCCGCGGTCGCCCAGCTGCGCGTACGCACGTTCTTCCTGTCCCCCTGCAGCATCGACTCACGCGGCGTGTACGCAGAGTCGCCCGCCGAGGCGAGCGTGCAGCGACGGCTGATGGACATCGCCGATGAGGTCGTCGTCGTCTCGACGCACGAGGCCTTCTCGAACTCCGCGCCCGCGCGGATCGCGCCGCTCGACCGAGTGACGACGGTGATCGCCGATCGGCCGCCACCCGGGGAGCTGAGCAGCGCCCTGCGTCGGGTGGGTGTGGTCCCGCACGTCGTCGGTGGGTGAGCCGGCTGCTCCCCCTGCAGGCCTCGTGCCTGCTCCAGGAGGAAGTGGCATGCTCGGACCGACCGCGGCTTCCCGGTGTTCGTAATCGAACTCCGGATGTGCCATGGCGAACACGGATTTCCGTTGAAACGCCGCCGACCCGCGCTTAACGTCCTCGTCACCATCTGGGCGAGGGGCTCGAACCGCGTGTCGCTCCATCGGCCCTCCAGACACAGTGCCGGAATACTGGCCTGACATCGAAGGAAGGCGCGACGGTGGCGAGTCACGGTCATGGGAGCGGCCATTCCGCGAAGGCAGCGGGTGGGTCCGGGCGGTCGAAAGCGAACAACCGGTTCCTCGTCAAGCTGACCGTCATCTCCACGCTCGGCGGTCTCCTGTTCGGCTACGACACCGGTGTGATCTCCGGCGCCCTCCTGTACATGGGCGAGGACCTGAACCTCACGCCGCTCAGCGAGGCGGTCGTGGTCAGCTCCCTGCTCTTCCCCGGGGCGGCCTTCGGCGCGCTCCTCGGCGGCAAGCTGGCCGATGCACTGGGCCGGCGCGGGGCGCTCTTCGTCTGCGCCGTCCTCTTCCTCGTCGGAGCCGCGATCACGGC
>DASQNB010000240.1:0-2802 GCA_035645175.1 Geodermatophilus sp. | reverse complement strand
GTGCGGAGCCAGCGGGCACGGCGGCTCGTGTTCCCAGCTGCCGCACAGTGCGACGGTGATGACGCCGCCGGGCGCACGGTCGTCTGCGCCAGGCTCCATCGACAGCAACGCGTCGTGCGCGAACCGCTCCCTGGACATGTGCTCACTGTGGCAGCACGTCGACGCCGCCCCTGAGGAAGGACGGCAGCGCGGGCCGCTCAGGCGCCGCGCCGCCCGGCTGGGAAGGCTGCCGAGCATCCCATCTAGCTCCGGGTGGGCCGCTCTGGAACAGAGGACGGCTTCATGGACACCCGCGTTCACGTAGATAGCCGGTGGTTGAGAGGCCACTAGCGCCGTTGGCGTCGGTGAGCCGTGCCGACGAGCACGGCGCTCGTGCTGAGGGCCAGGATCGCCGCCAGTCCGACGCTGATCTGCACTCCGTTCTCCGCTGCAGAGGTCCAGGCAAGGGTCACGAACAGCGCCCACAGGGCGATGGAGGCGGCACTCGCCACAGCAGGTGCGGTCGAGTCCGCCGTGGTGATCAGCACGGCCGCCGCCACGATGGACAGCGGCAGGGCGAGTAGGCCGAGGAGTCCGGCACCGATGTTCGCGCCCGCGTCCGGCGGGGTCGCCAGGATGGCAATGACGACGACTAACCACAGGGCATCGGCCACGATCGTGAGCACGACACCGGCTTTCTGGCCTGACGTCATGGCCCTGTCATCCGGCGGACGGGGTGTCGGTGGCGGCACGCCGTCATGATCATCCGGGGCTGACCGCAGCGCGAGTGAGGTCGCCTCAACGGTCGCCCGCCGCTGTACACGGGGCGCGGCGCACGACCTGTCCCTAATGGGCCGCTATGGGCGACTTGCGTCGCGGCTGATCCACCGACGACCTGAACCGTCCCCGGTCTTGTAGCGGGGCGGTTATGCCGGCAGCGGTTGCTGCTCGGCGGTGATGGAACGGTAGTACTCCTGCTCGACCTCGATCGGCGGCTTGTGCCCGAGGGCGCTGTGCAGGCGTGTGGTGTTGAACCAATGCACCCACGACAACGTCGCCAGCTCGAGATCGTCGACGCTGCGCCAGGGCCCATCGCGGCGGGTGCACTCGGTCTTGTACAGGCCGATCAGGCTCTCGGCGGCGGCGTTGTCATAGGAGTCCCCGACGCTGCCGATCGAGGCGACCGCGCCGGCATCGGCCAGGCGGGCCTGATACCGAATCGCTGTGTATTGACTCCCCGCGTCGCTGTGCTGGATTACGCCGCTGACGTCCTCGCCTGCCCGTTGTCGGGTCCACAGCGCCATCTCAAGGGCGTCCAGGGGCAGCTCGGTGGGCATCGCCGAGGCGGTGCGCCAGCCGACGATGCGGCGGCTGAAGGCGTCGTGGACGAAGGCAGTGAACGCCATTCCCGACCAGGTCGGCACGTAGGTGAAGTCGACCAGCCACAGGCGGTTGGGCGCTGGTGCGGTGAAGTTCCGCTGCACCAGGTCTGGCGGCCGGGTCGCCGCCGAGTCCGGGCGGGTGGTGCGGAAGGTCCGGCCGCGTCGGACTCCGGCGAGTCCGTCGGTGCGCATGAGCCGCTCGACCTGGCGGCGCGAGACCGGGCGGCCGGCTACGCCACCCTCGCGGCGCAGTTGGGCGTGCACCTTGCGCACGCCGTAGAGCCCCCGGCCGATCTCCCGGTCGCTGTGCACGGCGCGGATCCGCTCGAGGACGACCGCGTCGCGCTGCGTTCGCGCCGAGGGCGAGCGCCGCTTGGCCGCCCGGTAGGTGCTCGGGGCGATCTGCAGGCCGTGCTCGCGCAAGACCCGGCAGATCGGCTCGACCCCGAACTGCTCCCGGTGGGTGTCGATGTAGTCGATCAGCGCGGCGAAGGGCGGTCGAGCTCCGCCGCAAAGAAAGCCGACGCCGTCTTCAGGATTGCGTTGGCCCGGCGCAGTTCGCGGACCTCCCGCTCCAGCTCGCGCAGCCGGACTCGCTCATCGGTGGTCAGTCCCGGCTCGGCGCCGGCGTCGACGCGGGCCTGCTTGACCCAGTTCCGCAGCGTGTCTGGCTGGATGCCCAGCTGCTCACCGACCCGTCGGCAGGCGGCGTTCACGCTCAGCTTCTCCGGGCCGTCGACGAGGTCGCAGGCCAAGCGGATCGACCGCTCACGCAGCTCGTCGGGGTACTTCCTCGGTGCAGGCACGATTCCACTCTCCCGTGGATTCAAGCCCGCTACGAGACCGGGGACGGTTCAGGACAGGTTGTCGGTGATCACCGCGATCGTCCCGGTGGGGTTGGCCCGCTCGAGCCGGGCGAGGAACCCCTGCCAGTGGGCGCTGTTGCGCGACGGCGCGCAGCAGGTCACGGCCTGCCCGTCGGCGATCCGCACCCCGCCGTAGATCCAGGTCTTGTCCGGTCCGCGGCTGTACGTCAACGGCGCCTTCACGCGGTGGCCATCCGGGATCCAACTCGCCGGCGGATCGAAGGTGCGCGGCATCACCGGGCCGAGCTCGTCGGCGGCGATGACCGTGGTGTCCGGCGGCGGGTGCGTGTAGTAGTCCACGACCCGCGTTCTTTTGGGCTGAAGTCCGGATCGGCGCTGGCCGCCCAGGAGCGGGGGCGGCGCCAGCGCACGCCCTCGGCCAGCAGGATCCGGCGCACCTGGGAGCGGGCGATGTCGATGCCGGCCGCGCGGGCGGCGGCGGTCAGCGCGTCCAGGGTCCACACCGCCGGCCCGTCGGGGTCGGCGGCGGCGAGCTCGGCGGCGTCGTCGCGGACCGGCCGCCCCGGTGGCGTGCTGCGCGCCAGGGCGATCAGCTGGGAGCGCTGGTCCTGGCT
>DASQNB010000239.1:0-3430 GCA_035645175.1 Geodermatophilus sp. | reverse complement strand
ACCAGCCCGCCGACCAGGCTGTAGAGGAAGAACTTGACCGCCGCGTACTGCCGTCGCGGCCCGCCGTAGCTGCCGATCAGGAAGTACATCGGGACGAGCATCGCCTCGAAGAAGACGTAGAAGAGGAAGACGTCGGTGGCGGCGAAGACGCCGACCATCAGCGACTCGAGCAGCAGCAGCCAGGCGAAGAACGCCGTCATCGACCGGCGCCCGGTCGGCTCGTCGCGCCAGGAGGCCAGCACCACCACCGGCACCAGGACGCCGATGAGCAGCAGCATCACCAGCGCGATGCCGTCGACGCCGAGGGCGAAGTCGACGCCGAAGTCGGGGATCCAGGCCACCGAGGTGGTCAGCTGGAACCGCTCGCCGCCGGCGTCGAAGGCGACGGTCGCCAGGACGGCGAGCAGCAGCACCAGCAGGCTCACGCCGAGGGCGGCCTGCTTGGCCGTCTCCTCGCGGCCCTTCGGCAGCGCGGCGACGACCGCCGCGCCCACCGCCGGAACGGCGATCATCGCGAGCAGCCAGGGGAAGTCGTTCACGCCGCGGTCGCCTCTCGTCCAGTGGGGTCCACGCTCATCCCGCCGTCACCGCCAGCAGGGCGCCGGCCACGACGACCGCGCCGCCGAGCATCGACAGCGCGTAGGAACGCACGAAGCCGGTCTGCGTGCGGCCCAGCCGGGACGACGACCCACCCAGCGTCGCGGCCAGCCCGTTGACCGCGCCGTCCACGCCGCGGTTGTCGACGAAGACCAGCGCGCGGGTCAGCCACTGCCCCGGCCGCATGAACAGCGACTCGTTCACCGCGTCGGCGTAGAGCGCGCGGCGGGCGGCGCGGGTGACCGGCGAGACGCGCACCGGCGCGGTCACCGGCACCTCGCGGCGGCCGACGAACAGCCAGGCGGTGAGCACGCCGGCCGCCATGACCACGGTGACCAGCACGCTGACCACGATCGGCGCGACCACGTGCTCGGCCTCCTGCGGCTCGCCGAACACCGGCGCCAGCCACCCCTCCAGCGGGAAGGCGACGACGAGCAGGAAGCCGGCGAGCACCGAGCCCACGGCGAGCAGCACCATCGGCGCGGTCATCACCGGCGGCGACTCGTGCGGATGGGCGCCGGGCTCCCACCTCGGCCGGCCGAAGAAGGTCATGAGCATCAGCCGGGTCATGTAGAAGGCGGTGAGCCCGGCGGCGAGGATCGCCAGCCCGCCGAGCAGGTAGCCCCAGCCGTCGCCGCGGTCGAACGCGGCCTCGATGATCGCGTCCTTGGTGTAGAAGCCGGACAGGAACGGGAAGCCGATCAGCGCCAGGTAGCCCAGCCCGAAGGTCACGAAGGTGACCTTCATGTGCGGGGCCAGCCCGCCGAAGCGGCGCATGTCGACCTGGTCGTCCATGGCGTGCATGACCGACCCGGCGCCGAGGAACAGCCCGGCCTTGAAGAAGCCGTGGGTGAGCAGGTGCGCCAGGCCCGCGACGTAGCCGATGGGGCCCAGCCCGACGGCGAGGAACATGTAGCCGATCTGGCTGACCGTGGAGTAGGCCAGCACCTTCTTGATGTCGTCCTGGGCGCAGCCGGCGATCGCGCCGATCATCAGCGTGATCGCACCGACGGCGAGGACGACGGCCCGCGCGGTCGGCGTCTGGTCGTAGATCGGCGCGCAGCGGGCGATGAGGTAGACGCCGGCGGTGACCATGGTCGCGGCGTGGATGAGCGCCGACACCGGGGTCGGGCCCTCCATGGCGTCGGGCAGCCACGCCTGCAGCGGGAACTGACCGGACTTGCCGCACGCACCGAGCAGGAGCAGCAGGCCGATCGCGGTGACCGTGCCGCCGGCCAGCACCCCGACCGAGCCGAAGACGCCCTCGTAGGAGACGGTGCCCAGCTGGGCGAACATCAGGAAGATCGCCAGCGCCAGCCCGACGTCGCCGACCCGGTTCATGATGAACGCCTTCTTCGCCGCGGTCGCTGCCGACGGGCGCTCGTGCCAGAAGGCGATGAGCAGGTAGGACGCCAGGCCCACGCCCTCCCAGCCGACGTAGAGGGCCACGAAGTTGTCGCCGAGGACCAGCAGCAGCATCGCGGCGACGAAGAGGTTCAGGTAGGCGAAGAACCGGCGGCGGCGCGGGTCGTGCGCCATGTAGCCGATCGAGTAGACGTGGATCAGCGCACCCACGCCGGTGATGAGCAGGACGAACAGCGCCGACAGCGGGTCGAACAGCAGGCCGGCCTGCACGTCCAGCGAGCCGGTGGCGACGAAGGTGAACAGGTCGACGTCCAGCCGCCGGCCCTCCAGCTGCAGCGTGCACAGCAGGCCGAGCACGAAGGCCGCCACGACCGTCCCCGTGCCGAGCAGGTGGCCCCACCGGTCGGTGCGCCGTCCGCCGAGCAGCAGGACGGCGGCGCCGGCCAGCGGCAGCGCGATGAGCAGCCAGGACGAGGCGATCAGCCCGTCGGCCGGTGCGGTGTCCATCTACCGGTTCCCCGTCCTCAGTACTTGAGCAGGTTGGCGTCGTCGACCGACGCCGACCGGCGGGTCCGGTAGATCGACATGATGATCGCGAGGCCGATGACGACCTCGGCCGCGGCGACGACCATGACGAAGAACGCCATGACCTGGCCGTCGAGGGTGCCGCTGGCCCGGGCGAAGGTGACCAGCGTCAGGTTCACCGAGTTGAGCATCAGCTCGACGCACATGAACACGACGATCGCGTTGCGCCGGACCAGGACGCCGACCGCGCCGATGGTGAACAGGATCGCGGCCAGCACCAGGTAGTAGGTGAGCGTCATCGGTCCCGGCCCCCCGGGATGTCGCTGGGCGCCGGGTCGATGGTGCCGAGCGCGGCGTCGGGCGACCCGAGCTGCTCGCGGCCGGTGGGACGCGGCATCTGCTCGACCTCCTGCGGCTCGATCCCGGTCGCGAAGCTGTCCTCGGCCAGCCGGCCGTCGGGCAGCAGCGCGGGCGCAGCGACGGAGTTGCCGCGGGCGAAGACACCGGGGCCGGGCAGCGTCTGCGGCCGGTCGGTGAGGAACCGGGCCCGCGACAGCTCCTTCTGGGTGCGCCGGGTGCCGGGCTCGCGCTCGATGTGGGCCAGCACCATGGCGCCGACGGCGGCGGTGATCAGCAGCGCGCTGGTCACCTCGAACGCCAGCAGGTAGCGGGTGAACAGCAGCCCGGCGATCGCCTCGATGTTGCTGGTCTCGGCGCCCTGCACCCCCGCCAGGCCGGTGACCGGGAGGTCCTGGGTGGCCCGGGCGACGCCGGCGCCGACCAGCCCGGCGAACCCGAGGCCGAGCACGATCGCCGCCACCCGCTGGCCGCGCAGCGTCTCCACGACCGAGTCGGAGGAGTCGCGGCCGACCAGCATCAGCACGAACAGGAAGAGGATCATGATCGCGCCGGTGTAGACGATGATCTGCACCGCGCCGAGGAA
>DASQNB010000238.1:0-2388 GCA_035645175.1 Geodermatophilus sp. | reverse complement strand
GCACCGCCATCGCCGAGGCCCCGCTGGCCGACGACGCCCGGGCCGCGCTCGACGCGCTGGCCGTCGCCGCGACCACCCGCACCGCCTGATGGTCCGCACCGTCCCCGGGCGCACCGACCGCGTCGTCGTCGTCGGCGCCGGGCTCGCCGGGCTGTCCGCGGCGCTGCGGCTGCGCGGCGCCGGCCGCGAGGTCACCGTCGTGGAGCGCGGATCGGGCCCCGGCGGCCGCGCCGGGCGGATCGAGGAGCGCGGCTACGCCCTCGACACCGGCCCGTCGGTCTTCACCGCGCCCGAGCTGGTCGCCGACACCCTCGCCGCGGTCGGCGACAAGCTCGAGGACCGGCTGTCCCTGGTCCCGCTGGAGACCACCTACCGCGCGCAGTTCGCCGACGGCTCGCACCTGGACGTGCACGCCGACGTCGACGCCTTCGCCGCCGAGGTGGAGGCGCTGTGCGGGCCGGGTGAGGCCGCGGCGCTGCGCCGGTACCTCGCCGACCTGGCCGAGCTCTACCGGCTGCAGCTGACCACCTTCATCGACCGCAACCTCGACACCCCGCTGGACCTGCTCGGCCCCGAGCTGGTCCAGCTGCTCCGGCGCGGCGGGTTCGGCCGGCTGTCCCGGCACGTCGAGCGGCACTTCACCGACGACCGGCTGCGCCGGCTGTTCAGCTTCCAGGCCCTCTACGCCGGGGTGAGCCCGTACCGCGCGATCGCCGCCTACGCGGTCATCGCCCAGCTCGACATCGGCGCCGGCGTCTGGCACCCGGTCGGCGGGATCGCCGCCGTCCCCCGCGCGATGGCCGCCGCGGCGGCCGACGCGGGGGTGGTGCTGCGCTACGACGCCGGCGTCCGGGAGCTGGAGGTCAGCGGGTCGCGGGTCACCGGCGTGCTGCTGGACGACGGCGAGCGGCTGCCGGCCGACGCCGTCGTCGTCACCGTCGACCAGCCGGAGGCGCTGGTGCCCGGCTTCACCCGCCGACGCCGGCCGGTGTACTCGCCGTCCTGCGTGGCGGTGCACGTCGGCGTCCGCAGCGAGCTGCCCGGCCAGGCGCACCACACGATCAGCTTCGGCGCGGCCTGGCGCGAGGTGTTCGCCGAGCTGACCCGCGACGGGCGCCCGATGACCGACCCCAGCCTGCTGGTCAGCATGCCGTCGCGCACCGACCGCAGCCTCGCCCCCGAGGGCGGGCAGGTGCTCAGCATCGTGGCGCCCACCCCGAACCTGGACCGGCACAGCGGCGGCAACCCCGACCTGGACTGGACGACGCTGGGCCCCCGCTACCGCGACGAGGTGCTCGCGGTGATGGAGGCGCGGGGCTGGACCGGCCTGACCGACGCGATCGAGGTGGAGCACGTCGACACCCCGCTCACCTGGGCGGCGCAGGGCATGGCCGCCGGGACGCCGTTCGCGCTGGCGCACACCTTCGGCCAGACCGGGCCCTTCCGGACGCCGACGCTGCCCCGGCGCGGCCCGGAGAACGTCGTGCTCGCCGGCTCGTCCGTGCAGCCGGGCGTCGGCGTGCCGATGGTCGTCATCAGCGGCCGGCTCGCCGCCGAGCGGATCACAGGACGGACTCCCGGATGACCCTCGTCGACCCGCCCCGGACGCAGGCCGAGCGGCAGGCACTGCTGGACGCCGCCTACCGGCACTGCGCCGCCATCAACGCCGAGCACGGCAAGAGCTACCACCTGGCCACCCGGCTGCTCACCCCGGACCGGCGGCCGGCGATCCACGCCCTCTACGCCGCCGCCCGCACCGCCGACGACCTCGTCGACCACCCCGGCGCCGACCCGTCCGGCGACCTCGCCGACTGGTCCCGCGCGCTGCTGGCCGAGCTGGAGGCCGGCTGGTCCGACGACCCCGTGCGGCTGGCCACCGTGCACACCTACCGCCGGTACGCCATCCCCGTCGAGCACCTGGTCGACTTCCTCGCCGCCATGACCAGCGACCTCACCGTCACCGGCTACGCCGACATGGACGCCCTCGACCGCTACATGTGGGGTTCGGCGTCGGTCATCGGGCTGCAGGTGCTCCCCGTCCTGGGCACCGCGCCCGGGGTGGCCCGCGAGGAGGCCGCCCCGCACGCGATCGCGCTGGGCGAGGCGTTCCAGCTGACCAACTTCCTGCGCGACGTCGCCGAGGACGTCGACCGCGGCCGGGTCTACCTGCCCGCCGACCTCATGGCCGCGCACGGCGTCACCCGTGAGCAGCTGGCGGAGAAGCGGTACGACGGCAACTTTCGCGAACTGATGCGGGAGATGGTCGCGATCGTGCGCCGCCGCTACGACGACGCCGCCCCGGGGACGCCGTTGCTGGCCCCGGAGTCGCGCGACTGCGTCCGCGCGGCCACCGCCCTCTACGGCGGCATCCTCACCGAGATCGAGCGC
>DASQNB010000237.1:0-3351 GCA_035645175.1 Geodermatophilus sp. | reverse complement strand
GCACCTGGGAGGATCGGGGTCATGACCCGCACCGCACGCGTCGAGCGCGAGACGAACGAGACCAAGCTCGTCGTCGAGCTGGACCTCGACGGCACCGGCACCAGCTCGATCAGCACCGGGGTCGGGTTCTACGACCACATGCTCACCGCCCTGTCCAAGCACAGCGGCATCGACCTCACCGTGCGGGCCGACGGCGACCTGCACATCGACGCCCACCACACCGTGGAGGACGTCGCCATCGCCCTCGGCCAGGCCTTCGCCCAGGCGCTGGGGGACAAGAGGGGGATCACCCGCTACGGCGACGCCACGATCCCGATGGACGAGGTGCTCGCGCAGGCCGCCGTCGACCTCTCCGGCCGGCCGTACTTCGTGCACAGCGAGCCCGAGGACATGACGCCGATGATCGGGCCGGACTACCCGACCAGCCTGACCAAGCACGTGCTGGAGTCCTTCGCGTTCAACGCGCGGATCAGCCTGCACGTGCGGGTGCTCTACGCCGGCCGGGACGCCCACCACATCGTCGAGGGGCAGTTCAAGGCGCTGGCGCGGGCGCTGCGGGCCGCAGTCGCGATCGACCCGCGGGTCACCGACGTCCCCTCCACCAAGGGCGCGCTCTAGGCCGTGAGAGCGCTTCGGTACCTCGCATGACCTTCGCCGTCATGCTGCTGGTCGTCGGTGGCTTCCTGCTCGGCGGGGCGTACAGCATCTGGCGGGCCGACCATGACACCAAGGGCCGCACCGGCGCGCAGGTCGCCTTCGCCGTCCTGCTGCTCGTCGCCGCGGTGCTGGCCACGGCGTCCGGCCTGCTCCGCCTGCTGTGAGCAGCCGCGACAACGAGGCGCTATTCCTGGACGTCGTCCTCGCCGACCCGACGGTGGCGGCAGTGCTGGAGCGCGCCCCGGTCCTGGGCGTGGAGGACTGTGGAAGGACCCCCTGCCCCCACCGCTCGCAAGCTCGCGGCGGGACCCTGCAGGGGGCCAACGGCGCGACGCGGACTTCTCCTACTTCGACCCCGACACCTCCTGGGACGCCGAGGACGCCGTCATCCGCCGCGGCGCGGAGCTGTTCGGTGATCTCCCCGTGCCGGTGGAGATCCGCAACGAGGCCCGGGTGCACCTCCGGGACGCCGACCGCTTCGGCACGCCCTCCCGGCCCTTGCGCGACTGCGCCGACGCCATCGACGGGTTCGCCGCCGTGTGCTGCTGCTACGGCGTGACCGTCGACCGGGACGGCCAGCCGCGCGTCCACGCCCCCTACGGCTACGACGACCTGTTCGGCCTGATCGTCCGGCCCAACCGGCACAGCCCCGCCCCCCGGCACGTTTACGAAGGCAAGGCACATCGGTGGGCAGGTGTCTGGCCCGAGCTCACCGTGCTGCCCTGGCACGACGGCGCCCTGGAGCACTGACCGGCCAGGTATCCCGCGCGTACGCGGGCGCCGCGTCTCCAGGCACGCCGAGCCGCACGACCCCGGGGGTCGTGCGGCTCGGTGTCGGGTGTTCGGGGGTGCGGTCAGGCTGCGGTGACGAGCGGGGGGCCGGTGCGGCCCGGTCCGGCGAGTCCTGGCCCGGTGCGGATCTCGGTGCCGTCGGGTCGCCAGGTGCGCCATCGGCCGTCGGGTTGTCGCTCCACCCGGAACCCGTGGTGGACCTTGGTGTGGTGCCGCTCGCACAGCAGCGCCGAGTTGTCCAACGACGTCTCGCCGCCGTTGATCCACTCCAGCAGGTGGTGCACGTCGCACCAGAAGGTCGGGGCGCCGCAGCCGGTGAACACGCACCCGCCATCGCGCACCTCCGCGGCCCGGCGCAGGTGCGGTGGCACCAGGCGCTGGCTGCGGCCATAGTCCAGCGGCACCCCGTCGGGGCCCATCACGATCCGGGTGACCGCTCCGTCGCAGGCGATCCACCGGGCCCGCACGGCGGAGATTGTCGCCCCGAACCCCATCTCGGCCGCGCCCGCGCCGGTGGAGGGGTCGGTGAGATCCTCGATGCCGATCTTCACGATGACCTGCGGCTTGTGCCCGCGCAGCACCGGCAGCTGACCGGACGCGAGCTGGTTGTCGCACAGCTGCACGAACGCGTCGGCCTGCTGCTGGGGCCGGGTCCGCTCGTCGGCGGCGCAGCGGCCGGCCTGCACCACGGCTTCCAGCGCGGTCTGCACCTTCTCCCCGGCCACCGCGTCCAGGTCGAACCGGCCGGTGATCGATCCGTCGGCGTGCCTGACGATGACCAGCCGCCGCCCCTCGGTCGGATCCGGCTCCGGACCGTCCTCATCGAGCCGGTCCAGGTAGTGGTCGACCGCCTTGACGGTGTCCGCGTGCGGGTTCACCTGCGCCACGCCGGTCAGCAGCGCATCGACCGCGGCCAGATCCACCCCCTGCTCGGCGGCCGCGGCCCGGCGGTCGGGTTCGGCCACCCGGCCGATCGCCGCGGCCTGCTCGGCGGTCACCTGCCCGGCGGCGAACGCCTGCGCCATGCCCGGCAGGTGCGCCAGCGCCCGCCCGGCCCGCACCACCCGCACCGCCTGGGCATCGGACAGGTGCCCGTGCCCGCGCAGCCAGGAGGCCATCGTCTTGAGCCCGTCGACCTCCGCGGCCCCGGACACCTCGCACTCCCGCACCGTGCGCGCCACCTCCGCGGCCAGCCGGTTCTGCGCCACCAGCAACGGACCCAACCGCTCCAGCAGTGCCGGGCCGAACAGCGGAGCCAGGTCCTCGGCGGCCAGGGCGTCGAGCGCGGCGGACAACGCCTCGTCAACGCCGACCCCGCTACCCGAACACATGTACGAAGGATACCGGGTCAGACCCCACCGGACAACTCATATCCGCAGCTCAGTGGCCTGTCCACAGATGTGAAAGAGCTCTTGACCGGAGCCGCGCGGCTGCCGGACCGGACTTCCCGCTACGGCAGTGGTGCAGCGCCCGCAGAGCGGGAGAAACGCCCCAGGAGCTCCATACAGGCGGAGCGTCCACCGGGACCCCGAGCTCCCGCGCGGTGCGCGCAACCAGGGGACCGAGGCGTCCACCGCCCGCCAGGGGACTCCTGGGGCGTTCCTCGCACTACCGGGGTCCTGCAGCGTCCCCGGAGCGCGAGGAACGCCCCAGGAGCACCCGGCAGCAGCGCCACCGGTGGCGCAGAGCCCGACGTCCCCCGCCGTCCCCGATTGAGCGGTGCGACCGGCCCCACCTCCACCTGCGGGAATCCCGCCGGACGCCCGACCGCTCCCACGTACCGTGGCAGACGTGAAGAAGGTCGTCGTCCTGGACTACGGCTCGGGCAACCTCCGCTCGGCCGAACGCGCGCTGACCCGGGTCGGTGCGGACGTCACGGTGACCGCCGACCCGCACGCCGCG
>DASQNB010000236.1:0-5538 GCA_035645175.1 Geodermatophilus sp. | reverse complement strand
CTACGAGCCCGACGACGGCACCGCCCGCGCCGACGAGGCGTTCAAGCGCATGTTCGAGCGCGACAAGGCCGAGCTGCGCGAGATGGGCGTGCCGCTGGAGACCGGCCGCACCAGCGTCTTCGACACCGAGGACGGCTACCGGATCGCCCGCGCCGACTACGAGCTGCCCGAGATCACCCTGACCGGCGAGGAGGCCGCCGCCGTCGGCCTGGCGCTGCGGCTGTGGGAGTCCGCACAGCTGGCCGGTGCTGCGCAGAGCGCGCTGGTCAAGCTCAAGGCCGCCGGGGTGGACGTCGACACCTCCCGGGCCATCCCGCTGCGCCCGCGGCTGGACTCCGACGAGCCGGCCTTCGAGCCCTGCTACGCCGCGGCCCGCGACCGCCGGGTGCTGACCTTCGACTACCGCCGTCCCGAGCAGGACGCCCCCGTCCGGCGCCGCGTGCAGCCGTGGGGCGTCGTCGCCTGGCACGGCCGCTGGTACCTCGGCGGGCTGGACCTCGACCGTCAGGCGCCGCGGGTCTTCCGGCTCTCCCGCGTCGTCGGCACGCCGAGGGCGACCGGCCCGGCCGGGGCCTTCGAGCCACCGGAGGACGTCGACCTCGCGGCCATGGTCGCCGGGCAGTTCCGCGGGGAGGAGCAGCTCGTGGTCGTGCGGGCCCGGCCCGGCACCGCGGTCGGGCTGCGCCGGCACGCCGTCCCGCTGGGCCCGGCCGAGGACGGCGACGACCGGCTGGAGCTGCGCACCACCGAGCCGATGCGGCTGGCCGACCAACTGGCCGCCTACGGGGCGGACGTCGTCGTGGAGGCCCCGGCCGCGGTGCGGGCGGCCGTCGTCGAGCGGCTGACCCGGCTCGCGGCGATGGCCCCGGCGGGTGAGACGGGATGAGTGCGCCCACGACCACCGAGCGGATGACCCGGCTGCTCTCGCTGGTCCCGTACCTGACTGCCCGCCCCGAGGGGGTGCCGCTGGCCGAGGTCGCCCGCGACTTCGGCGTGCCGGAGCGCCAGCTGCGCCGCGACATGGAACTGCTGTGGATGTGCGGGCTGCCCGGCTACGGGCCCGGGGACCTCATCGACCTGGCCTTCGAGGGCGACCGGGTGCGGGTCACCTTCACCGCGGGCATGGTGCGCCCGCTGCGGCTGACCACCGACGAGGCCGTCGCCCTCCTCGTCGCGCTGCGCACCCTGCTCGAGCTGCCGGGTCTCGCCGAGCGGGAGGCGGTCAGCCGCGCGCTGGCCAAGGTCTCCGCCGCCGCCGGGCACGCCGCCGAGCGGGTCAGCCCGGTGGCGCTGTCCGTCGACGCCAAGGAGCAGGCGCTGGCCGTCGTCCGCGAGGGCCTGGAGCGCGGCCGGGCGCTGCACCTGCACTACTACGTGCCCACCCGCGACGAGCGGACCGAGCGCACCGTCGACCCGCTGCGGCTGCTGCTGGTCGACGGTCGCTGGTACCTCGAGGCGTGGTCGCGCGAGGTCGCCGGCGTCCGGCTGTTCCGCCTGGACCGGATCGACGACGTCGAGGTCCTCGACGAGCCGTCGTCCCCGCCGCCGGGGGTGCACCTGCGCGACGTCGACGCCGGGCTCTACCAGCCCGAGCCGGGCTCGCCGGTGGTGCGGCTGCGGCTGGCCCGCACCGCCCGCTGGGTGGCCGAGTACTACCCGGTGGAGGACGTGCGCGAGGTCGAGGACCCGCCCGGCGGGCTCGCCGTCGCCGTCCGCACCGCCGACATGGCCTGGGCGCGGCGGCTGGTGGCCTCCCTCGGCGGGGCCGCCACGGTCGAGGAGCCGGCCGGGCTGGCCGCGGCCGTGGCCGCCGACGCCCGGGCCGCGCTCACCCGGTATGCAGCCGCCGGACGGCTCCCGTCCACTCCCGGGGACTAGGGTCGCGGCCGTGCTGCTGACCGTCGTGTGGATCGCCGTCGCCGTGCTGGCCGTCGTCGTGCTGGGCACGCTGGTGTACGGGGTGCTCGGCGCCGCCGGTCGGCTGCGGCGGGAGCTCGCGGCGCTCGAGCAGGAGGTCCGCCCGCTGCTCACCGAGGCGCAGGCCACCGCGGCCCGCGCCGCGCAGGTGCAGCAACCCTCCTGATCCCCCTCGTCTTGGGGGCGGCAGGACCGTGCCCGGCACGTAGCATCGACGTCGCCACCCACCTACGGAGGACGCCATGGCCGGACTCGGCCCGCTGGAGATCGGCCTGATCATCCTGGCCATCCTGCTGCTCTTCGGCTACAAGAAGCTCCCCGACGCCTCGCGCTCGCTGGGCCGCTCGCTGCGGATCTTCAAGGGCGAGATGAAGGGCATGAAGGACGACGACGTCCGCAGCAAGGACGCCGCCAGGACCACCCCGGTCCGCGGTGAGGTCCTCCCGCCGGCCACCGCCGCCGACCGCGAGCGCGACGCGCTCGAGGCCGAGGCGCGCGCCGCCGAGGCCCGCGCCGCCGAGCTGCGCGCCCGCGCCACGCAGGCCGGCCCGGCCGACAGCACCCGCTGACCCCAGCCTCCGGCACCACCATGAGCGACAGCAGCACGGGCGGCGCAGCCCGGGGGCGGACCGGTCTGCGCCGGCGCCGCCCACCGCGGGACCCGGCCGCGACGATGACGTTGGTCGCGCACCTCACCGAGCTGCGCAACCGGATCGCCAAGGCGCTGCTGGCCCTGGCGGTGGGCACGGTGGTCGGCTTCCTCTGGTACGACCACGGGCTGCTGACCTTCCTGACCGAGCCGTACTGCGCCCTGCCCGGCGAGCTCCGGCTGCAGCAGGACGGCGACTGCCGGCTGGTCGTGCTCGACGTCTTCGGCGGTGTCCTGCTGCGGCTGAAGATCGCGGTCATCGCCGGGGCGGCGCTCTCCGCGCCGTTCTGGCTCTACCAGCTGTGGGCCTTCGTCACCCCCGGCCTCAAGCGGAACGAGAAGCGCTACACGGTCGGCTTCGTCGTCGCGTCGTCGGCGCTGTTCGCCCTCGGCGCGGTGATGGCCTACCTCACCCTCCGCAAGGGGCTGGAGCTGCTGCTCTCCCTGGCCGGCGACGAGGTCGCCTTCCAGCTCACCGCCGAGCTGTACCTGGGCTTCGTCACCAGCCTGCTCGTGGCGTTCGGGCTGTCCTTCGAGCTGCCGCTGGTCGCCGTCGCGCTCAACCTCGTCGGCGTGCTGTCCTACGAGGCGCTGCGCACGAGCCGGCGGTGGATCTTCTTCCTCACCATCGTCTTCGCCGCGTTCGTCACGCCCACGCAGGACCCGTTCACCATGCTGGCGATGGCGCTGCCGATGGTGCTGCTGTTCGAGATGGCCATCCAGATCGCCCGCTTCGTCGACAGGCGACGGGCCAAGCGCGCCGCCGCCGAGCACTTCCACGACGTCGGCGACGACGAGGCCTCGCCGCTGGACGCGACTCCCTCGGCGCTGGACGCGCCGCCCGCCCCGTACGACGACCTGCGCCGGGAGGACGACGCCGCGCCGCGGCTGGGGTCCGGCGGCCGCTGAGCCCCCACGTCCAGGCCGGCCGGGCTCACGCCGGCCGCGCGGCCGTCACCGCGGTCGCGCACTCCGGATCGTGGGGTCCGGCCGCCTGACGGCGACCTCCGGAGCAGCTGCGGGCGCCGGTCCCACGACCTCGGGAGGAGGCCGCATGCCCGCTGCCGGGGCCGAGGTCGCCGTCCTGGTGAGCCCCACCGCCGGCCGCGGCCGCGCCCGAGGGGTCCCCGCCGCCGTCCTCGGCGCGCTGCGGTCGGCCGGGCTGGCGCCGCGGGTGCTGGCCGCCACCACCCGCGCCACGGCCGAGCGGGAGGCCGCCGCGGCGGTCGCGTCCGGCGCGGGTGCGGTCGTCGCGGTCGGCGGGGACGGCACCGCGCACGCCGGCCTGCAGGGGGTCGCCGGGACGGGTACCCCGCTGGCCGTCGTCCCGGCCGGGACCGGCAACGACCTGGCACTCGCCCTGGGCGTGCCGGCCGACCCGGTGGCCGCGGCCGCGGCGGCCGCCGCGGACCTGCGGGCCGGGCGGGTGCGCACGGTCGACGCCGGCCGCACCGGGGACCGCTGGTGGGCCACCGTGCTGTGCTGCGGTTTCGACTCGGCGGTGACCGACCGGGCCAACCGGCTGCGCTGGCCGCACGGGCCGCGCCGCTACGACCTGGCGATCCTCGCCGAGCTGGCCCGGCTGCGGCCGCGCGAGCTCACCCTCGCGCTCGACGGCGCGCCGCGGACGCTGGCCGCCACGCTGGTCGCCGTCGGCAACACGGCCTGGTACGGGGGCGGCATGCGCGTGTGCCCGGCCGCCGACCCGGCCGACGGGGCGTTCGACGTCACCGTCGTCGCGCCCGTCAGCCGCCGGGAGCTGGTGCGCACCCGCCCGCGGCTGGCCACCGGCACGCATGTCGGGCACCCCGCGGTCACCGTGCACCGCGCCCGCCGGGTGGAGCTGGCGGGCGACGGGCCGACCACGTACGCCGACGGCGAGCCGGTGGCGCCGCTGCCGGCGGTCAGCGTCTGCGTGCCCGGCGCGCTGTCGGTGGTCGGCACCGGCCGCTGAGCCGGGCGCCTCCTGATCATCGGGGAGCGCGACGTGTCAGCGGAGTATGGCCGTTATTCCCAACAACTGCGCTGACAGAGTCGGCCGAGCCGCCCACGACGGACGCGCCTAACGTGGAGACATGTCCAGCCCCGCTGAGCGCTACGCGGCAGCCCGGCGGCGCGGCGCGCACCCCGCGCTGGCCGACTTCACCGTGGAGCTCGGCTTCACCCTCGACCCGTTCCAGGTGGAGGCCTGCGAGGCCCTCGACGAGGGCGCCGGCGTCCTCGTCTGCGCCCCGACCGGCGCGGGCAAGACCGTGGTGGGGGAGTTCGCCGTCCACAAGGCCCTGGCCGAGGGGCGCAAGGCCTTCTACACGACGCCGATCAAGGCGCTGTCCAACCAGAAGTACAACGACCTGGTCGACCGCTACGGCGAGGCCAGGGTCGGCCTGCTCACCGGGGACAACGCCATCAACGGCGACGCGCCCGTGGTCGTGATGACCACCGAGGTGCTGCGCAACATGCTCTACGCGGAGTCCCCGGCGATCCACGGGCTCGGCTACGTCGTCATGGACGAGGTGCACTACCTCGCCGACCGCTTCCGCGGCGCGGTGTGGGAAGAGGTGATCATCCACCTCCCGCAGTCGGTGACCCTGGTGTCCCTGTGGGCGACGGTGAGCAACGCCGAGGAGTTCGCCGACTGGCTGGTCACCGTCCGCGGCCACACGAGGGTCGTGGTCAGCGAGGTCCGCCCGATCCCGCTGTGGCAGCACATGCTGGTCGGCAGCCGGGTGTTCGACCTGTTCAGCCTCCGCCCGGCCGCCCATGCCGCCGAGCAGGACGAGACGCCGCGCGGGCAGTCCACCCGGGAGCGCGGCGCCAGCGTCGTCGACCCGGAGCTGGTCCGCTACGTGCGCGAGTACGAGCGCCGGCTGGACAGCTGGGGCGGCGGCAACGGCGGGTCGCGGCGCGACCGCGACTGGCACCGACCCCGCTACCGGCCGCCGGCCCGCTCGGACGTCGTGGAGCGGCTCGAC
>DASQNB010000235.1:0-1837 GCA_035645175.1 Geodermatophilus sp. | reverse complement strand
GCCGCCGGCGTCCCCGTCGTCCCGGGACGGACCGAGCCCGGCATGCCGGACGACGAGGTGGCGGCCGCTGCGGTCGAGGTCGGCTTCCCGGTGCTGCTCAAGCCCAGCGCCGGCGGCGGCGGCAAGGGCATGCGGGTGGTTCGTGCCGAGGCCGAGCTGCGCGACGCGATCGCGGCCGCCCGGCGCGAGGCGCGCGGCTCCTTCGGCGACGACACCCTGCTGGTCGAGCGCTACGTCGGCTCCGCGCGGCACGTCGAGGTGCAGGTGCTCGGTGACGCGCACGGCACCGTCGTCCACCTGGGCGAGCGGGAGTGCAGCCTGCAGCGCCGGCACCAGAAGGTGGTCGAGGAGGCGCCGTCCCCGCTGCTGGACGACGCGCAGCGCGCGGCCATGGGCACCGCGGCGGTCGAGGCGGCCCGCGCGGTCGGCTACACCGGCGCCGGCACGGTCGAGTTCATCGTCGACGCGGAACGGCCGAGCGACTTCTTCTTCCTCGAGATGAACACCCGGCTGCAGGTCGAGCACCCGGTCACCGAGATGGTCACCGGGCTGGACCTGGTCGAGCTGCAGGTGCGCGTGGCCGCGGGGGAGCGGCTGCCGCTGACCCAGGACGACGTCCGCCTCACCGGGCACGCCATCGAGGCCCGGCTCTACGCCGAGGACCCCGCCCGCGGCTTCCTCCCGCAGACCGGCACCGTGCTCGGCCTGCGCGAGCCCACCGGGCCCGGCGTCCGGGTGGACAGCTCGCTGGCGGTCGGCTCGGTCGTCGGCACCGACTATGACCCGATGCTGGCCAAGGTCGTCGCGCACGGCCCCGACCGGGAGACCGCCCGCGCCCGCCTGGTCGGCGCGCTCGGGCACACCGCCGTCCTCGGCGTGCCGACCAACACCGCCTTCCTCCGGGCGCTGCTCACCGACCCCGACGTCGTCGCCGGCCGGCTGGACACCGGCCTGATCGAGCGCCGCGGCGAGGCGCTGACCGCCGCCGAGCCGGTGCCGCCAACGGTGTACGCGGCCGCCGCCCTGGCACTGCTGGTCGAGGCCGAGCCGGCCGGGTCCGTCGTCGACCGCTGGGACGTCCCCGACGGCTGGCGGCTGGGCGAGCCGGCCTGGACGGTGCGCCGGCTGCAGGCTCCCGGCGGGGAGCCGGTCACCGTGCGGGTGCGCGGCCGGTCCACCGCCGCGGAGGTCCGGGTCGGGGACGACGACCCGGTGCCCGCGTCGGCGGTCCGGGACGGCGACCGGCTGTCGGTGACCCTCGACGGCGTCACCTCCCGGTACGCCGTCGTCCACGCCGGTGGGCAGGTGTGGCTGGCCGCGGACGGGCACGTGACCGCGCTGCGCGAGCACGAGCGGCTGCACGCGGCGGCGGAGGGAGCGGCCGGTGACGGCGCCGTCACCGCGCCCATGCCCGGGACGGTGACGCTGGTGCAGACCGCGGTCGGCGACCGGGTGGACGCGGGCGCGCCGCTGCTGGTCGTGGAGGCGATGAAGATGGAGCACGTGCTGACCGCACCCCTCGCCGGGACGGTCACCGAGCTCGGCGTGACGGCCGGCCAACAGGTCCGGCTGGACGAGCGGGTGGCCGTGGTGACCCCACCGGCCACCTCCCCTGAGCAGGAGAAGTGATGCTGGACTACCGGCTCGACGAGGAGACCGAGGCGCTGCGCAAGGTCGTGCGCGAGTTCGCGCAGGACGTGATCGCACCGCAGATCGGCGCGTTCTACGAGGCCGACGAGTTCCCCACCGCGATCGTGCGGCAGATGGGCGAGCTCGGGCTGTTCGGCCTGCCCTTCCCCGAGGAGTACGGCGGGTCGGGCGGCACCTACTTCACCCT
>DASQNB010000234.1:0-4298 GCA_035645175.1 Geodermatophilus sp. | reverse complement strand
CCGTCGGGGTCCACGACCTCCCCGTCGCCGAGGAACGCGGCCACCTGCGCCTGGCCCTGCTGCGTCGCCGGCGCGAACCGCGGGTCGAGCAGGAAGCCGTGCGGGTTGAGCGCCGCCTGTGGGCTGCGGTCGTTGCGGTAGAGGCTGGTCCGCGACCACAGGTCCCCGGCGTCGATGATCGTGTAGGACGTCGGGTTGGGCACCGTCTGGTCCCCGAAGGCGACCTGGAAGACCGCCCGCTCCGGCCCGATGAGCGGGGCGAAGGTCTCCGGGCTGCCGGAACGGGACAGCCAGGTCGCCCGCGCCAGGTACTCCTGGATCTCCACGGCCCCCGGCACGGTCACCGTCACCGGGCCCTCCCCACGCAGGGGCAGCTGCTCCTGGAAGAAGCCCCGGCTCGCGTCCTCGCTGTTCAGCAGTCCGGCGGCCTCCAGCGCCGCGGTGGTCAGCGGGCGGAAGGCCGGTGACAGCCGGGCGATCTCGGTGATCGGGCCGCCGGGGACGTCGAGCACCGAGCGGGCGAGCGCGGGGTCGGCGCCGGTGAGCATGGTCCCGTAGATGCCGCCGAAGCTCTGCCCGAAGTAGGTGACGTCCTCACCGGAGAGGTCCGGCGTCCCGTCGTCGTCGACGTCGGTGCCACCCAGCGAGCGCACGAGCGTCATGACGTCCGCGGCGGTCTGCCGCAGCGCGTCGCGGGAGGAGGCCGGCGCGGCGTCGCCGGTGGCCGAGGAGCCCTCGGTGCTCTCGATGGTCCCGTCGCCGTTCTGGTCGACGCCCCGGCCGTAGGTGGGCAGCCGGTTCTCCTCCGTGCCGCGGGTGACCACCCACGCGCTGTCCGGCCCGGAGCCGTGCCCGACCACGTTGGTCGCCACGGTCGCGATGCCGCGCGTGGCGTTGGTGGCCGCAGCCAGCAGGACGTCGGCGGTCGACCGGGTGAAGCCGTGGCCGTAGACCGCCACCGGCCAGCCGCCGGCCGGTGGGGTGCCGGGCGGCAGGACGGCGACGAACGGCAGCTGCGCGTCGCCGACGGGCTTCGGGCCGGCGTCCCCGGTCGGCGTCTGTTCGATGGTGACGTCCGGGCCCAGCCAGGACGGCGCGAGGAACGACCCGAAGGCCAGGGCGCTGGTAGCCGGCAGCTGAGCGAGCGGCTGCGGTTCCGGAGCGGGGTCGGTGTCGCCCCCGTCCCTAGTCCAGGTGAGCGTCGTGCCGGCCACGGGGAAGACGCCGTCCACCTGCAGGCCGCGGTCCTCGATGCCGGTGACGGTGGCGGCCTCGCCGCTGTCGATCTGGCGGCGCAGGTCCAGCAGGCCGTCGGTGGCGCTCATGGTCGTGAACGTCTCCTCCGTGCCCGTGTCGTGCCGGCCGCCCGCCACCCGCAGCCGGTAGGTGGTGCCAGGGGCCAGCTGCTCGGCGGGGTGCGCGTAGAGGGTCTTCGTCCCCGGGTCCCAGACGACCCGGTCCACCCCGGTCCGCCAGCCCCCCTCGGCTCGCTGCACGGTGATCCGTGCGGCGGCCTCGGCCGGGTCGACCCGACCACGGAAGCGGACGGCGATCCGGGGGTCGAGGTCGAAGCCGTCCAGCTCGTCGAGCTCCCGCACGAGGCCGCAGCGGACCGGCTGGCCGCAGCCCTCGGTCGGCAGGGCGACCCGGCGCCCGGTCAGCTGGGCGGGGTCGCGGACGGTGAGCTCGTCGGTCGGGAAGACCGACACGGGCTCGGCCTCCGGCTTCGGGTGACCGGCCGCCGCGGGGGTCGCGGTGATCGTGAGGGTGGCCGTCATGGCCAGTACACCGAGGACCGTCGAGGTCGACCGGTGCCAGCGTCGTTGCTGCACGGGGTCTCCAAGCTCTGGGGGCCTCTTCCTAACCCGCCGTGACGGCTGTCACAACTCGCGTGAGGGGAGCAGCTCAGCCGACCGCACGTCGTGCCTGTGGCCAGCGGACGTGGTGGCCGGCACCCACGGCTGTGCGTGGGTCCCGTGTGGTCCGGCTGGTCGGGGCGTTGCTGCGTGCGGCAGTGCCGTGACGCGACGACCTCCCCGCGGTGACTCGACCGGTGAACGCGAGAGGCCCGGAACGCTGGACGCCCGGGGCCTCTCCTGTGGGTGGCCTGTCGTCAGTTGGCCATGTCCACGAAGCGGCTGTAGTGACCCTGGAAGGCGACCGTGACGTTCGCCGTGGGGCCGTTACGGTGCTTCACCAGCATGATGTCGGCCTCACCTGCGCGCGGTGATTCCTTTTCATACATGTCTTCTCGGTGGATCATCATGACCATATCCGCATCTTGTTCGATCGATCCGGATTCGCGGAGGTCGGAGAGCATCGGCTTCTTGTCCTGCCGTTGTTCTGAACCGCGATTCAGCTGACTCATCGCAATTACTGGCACTTCCAGTTCCTTGGCGAGCAGCTTGAGCGCACGGGAGAACTCCGAGACCTCCTGCTGGCGGCTCTCCACGCGCTTGCCCGACGTCATGAGCTGGAGGTAGTCGATGACCACGAGCTTGAGGTCGTTGCGCTGCTTGAGCCGCCGGGCCTTGGCCCGGATCTCCATCATCGTCATGTTCGGCGAGTCGTCGATGTAGAGCGGCGCGTCGGCGATCTCGCCCATCCTGCGGGCCAGCTTCGACCAGTCCTCGTCCGACAGCGTGCCGGCGCGCATGTGGTGCAGCGGCACCTTGGCCTCCGCCGACAGCAGACGCATGGTGATCTCGTGCTTGCTCATCTCGAGCGAGAAGATGGCGGCCGGCAGGCCGTGCTTGACCGTCGCCGACCGCGCGATGTCCAGACCCAGCGTGGAGTTGTGGGTCGGGATGAGACTGCGCCCGGCCAGGAAGAGGTGGTCGGCTGCGTCGACCTCGATGCAGCGCACCGGCACGCTCTCCATCGTTCGCACGTCAGTGATGAAACGGACGCCGCGGGCGGTGTAGGCGCGCGCACCCCGCTCCTTGTGCACCAGCTTCTTGCGCTCCAGCCGGAAGACCTCGTCATCGGTGCTGAAGGTCAGCGTGTAGCAGGTGGACGACGCCTCGCTGCGACCCTTGACCTGCTTGCGCGTCATGCGCACCCGGTGCCCGAGGCTGGTGATGAGCTCGCGGGCGTCCTCGGCCAGCCGCTGGTTGGTCACCGCGAACTGCACGGCGCCGCTGGGCGCCACCGTCCCGTCGGTGTCCAGCAACCCGGCCAGCAGAGCGCGCCGTTGGGCCACGGAGGCCCGCAGGTAGGCAGTGGGGATGTGCTTGTCCCCCAAGACGCCCAGCGAGCGCAGGAGGCCCTGCACGGTGCCGTGGTGGTCCCGGCAGGCCTGGCACTGGGCCATGCCGGAGGACGGGCCGCCACAGTCCGGGCAGGTGGCCTGTCGGCCCACGCCCCCGCCGGCCCGCAGGCGGCCGCCGCACGTCTTGCCGCAGGTCTGCACCTGTGAGGTCCTCGGCACGAACGAGTCGCCGCACATGGGGCAGGGCCGGGTGGCAACGGCCGGTCGGGGCCGCAGCTCGAGGGTGTACAGCCGGTCGACGCCCGTCGGCTCGACGACGAGACCGTCCGCCTCGAGGTAGACGACGATCTCGGGGTCGTCGCTGGTGAACTGCGCGGCCCGCGAGGTGCCGTCGCCCAGCCACACCCCCAGCGCGTACGGCGGCAGGGGGAGGTCGGCCTCCGGCAGCTCGAGGGGCGCCGCATTGGTCACCGAGTGGCTGAGGCGGGCGTCCCTGGTCGCACAGCGGACGGTGCGGGCGATCTCCTCCGTCGTCCGCACCTCGGCGAACGTGCGCTGGTTGCGGTAGCCGTTGTAGCCGGTCGCGGCCTGCTGCATGGAGCGACGGCTGGCTCGGGTCTCGGTCAGCCACTGGTGCTGGGCGTCGGCCACGATGACCGAGCCGTCGCAGAAGTGCACCTCGTAGCAGGGGCGGCCGGTCATCACCTCGGTGGCGGCCACGACCGTCGTCGGCCGGCCGTCCGAGCCCATCACCTGGTCACCCACGGCGACCTCGCCCATCGTCGTCCACCCGGTGGGCGTGGCGATCGGGGTGTCGAGGGCCAGGGCCTTGCCGACTCCAGGTCTCGCCGCGATGACGACCATCTGACCGGCCTGCAGACCGTTGGTGAGCTCGTCGAGGTCGCGGATGCCGGTGGGGACGCCGCGGGCGGTGCCGCCGCGGGAGGCGATGGCGTCCAGCTCGTCCATCGTCGGCTGCAGGACGTCCTCGAGGCGCGAGTAGTCCTCGCTCATGCGCTTCTCGGTGACGTCGTAGATCTCCTGCTGGGCGCGGTCGACGATGTCGTCGACGTCGCCCTTGCCGCCG
>DASQNB010000233.1:0-7679 GCA_035645175.1 Geodermatophilus sp. | reverse complement strand
GGGATCAGGCCCAGCCCATTGGTCACCGGGCGCAGGTCGGGGCCGTAGGAGTCGGTGGTGCCGCCGACGTGCCAGCACAGCGAGCCGGCCGACACCCCGCCCAGCACGACGCCGGCCTCCCACACCTCCCGGAACACCTCGTCCAGGCCGTGCACCCGCCAGACCGCGAGCAGGTTGGCCACGCTGCCGCCGCCGACCCAGACGACGTCCTGGGCCAGCAGGTGGGCGCGCAGGTCGGGCACCGTGGGCATCGGGAACAGGCTGAGGTGGCTGACCTGCACCCCGCTGCCCGCGAAGGCGCCGTACACACCGGCGACCCGCACCGGGTCGTCGCCGGTGGCGGTGCCGAGGTAGCACAGGCGTGGCTGCTCGGGCGCTCCCGCGAGCTCGAACGCGAGGTCGAAGACCGGACCCGGCGCCCAGTCGTAGGGGCCGCGGCGGCGGGATTCCAAGCCGATGCTGGTGGCCAGGATGGTCGGCGCGGTGGCGGGCACGGTCAGGCAGCTCCTCGCCGGGCGGGGCCCAGCGCGCGCAGGACGGCGCGGGCGACCCGTGCCCCGCTGGCCATGGCGCCCTGGATGGACGGGGTGTCGCGATGGTCGCCGGCCACGTACAGCCCGTCGCCGAGGTCGACCGGCTGGCGCAGGCGCAGCGGCGGGACGGCCGCCGGCTGGGCGTGCGGCACCGTGACCGAGGTCAGGTGCTCCAGGTCGCCCGGGCCGATGCCGTGCAGGGCGGCGACCTCGGCGCGCACGTCGGCCTCTCGGGTCGGCGCCAGGCTGGAGCTGGCGACCAACGCGCGGCCGTCGGGGCTGTAGGCGGGCTGGGCGTCGGTGAGCACGACGCTGTTGACCAGGCGTCCGCCCGGGGTGCCGAGGACCAGCAGCGGCTCCCCGGTCGGCGAGGCCGGCAGCACGTGCAGGTGGGTGGTGACCTGCCGGGGCGCAGATGCGGTCAGGCCGGGGACGAGGGCGGCGGCGGTGTCGGGGTCGGTGGCGACGACGACGGCGTCGGCGCGGGTGTGCCCGGCGTCGGTGGTGACCGCGTCGCCGTCCACGGCCGTGACCCGGACGCCCCGGTGCACGCGCTCGGCACCGACCCGGTCGGCGAGCTGTTCCCCGACCGCCTGCATGCCGCGGGCCGGTAGGCCGATCGCCCCTCGGGCGAAGCTGCGCCACAGCAGGTCCAGGTAACGGCTGGAGGTCTCCAGCCGGTCCTCCAGCAGCACGCCGGCGAGGAAGGGCCGGAACAAGCGCTCCAGCGCGGTGTTCCCCACCCCCGCGCCCCGCAGCCGTTTCTCGGCGGTCGTCTCCGGCTCGCGCAGCAGCCGGTCGACGGGCGTGTAGCCGGCTCTGGCGGAGTAGCCGGCGATGGCGGCCTTGCGCAGCGGCGACCCGATCGGCGCGCGCAGCGTGTCGAGGACCGTGCCGGGCCGGCGTCGCGGGTCGACCACCCGGTGCCGGTGGCCGTCGAGGACGATCGCGGCGCCCGGCCAGAACCAGCCGAGGTCGAGCGCGGCCAGGTCGAGGTCGGCGGTGCGCGGGTAGCCGGTGTTGAGCACCTGGAAGCCGCGGTCGACGACGAACCCGTCGATCCGTTCGGTGCACAGCCGGCCGCCGGCGTGCCCGGCCGCCTCGGCGACGTGCACGTCCACGCCCGCCGCCCGCAGCCGGACCGCCGCGGACAGCCCGGCCAGCCCTGCTCCGACGACGACGACCTGGGCGCGGGCGGGCAGCGGCATGGCTCCGAACCTAGGACGCCCCGCGCCGTCCCACCCGTCCGGGCCTGCCCTGTGGACCGGGTCGGCCCCTGTGGACGACCTCAGCGGGGTCCCGGCCCGGCCGCCTACGGTGCGCGCCATGCCGACGTCCATGCCCGCGCCCGTCGTCCCCGGCTACCGGCTGGAGGAACTGCTGGGCCGCGGCGGGTCCGGCGAGGTGTGGCGCGCGGTGCCCCGGGCGGGGGGTCCGCCGGTGGCCGTGAAGCTGCTGGTCGCCGGGGACGCCGAACGGCAGGCGCGCGAGGCGGCGCTGCTCGGCGAGCTCGACCACCCGCACCTGGTCCGGCTGCACGAGGTCGTGCACGGCCCCCGGCGCGGCGGGCAGCCGCGGGTGGCCCTGGTGCTCGACCTGCTGGCCGGCGGCAGCCTGGCCGCGCTGCTCGCCCGACGCGGCCGGCTGCGACCCGGTGAGGTGGTCACCGCACTCGCCCCGGTGGCCGCCGCGCTGGCGCACGCCCACGAGCGCGGGGTGGTGCACGGCGACCTGTCCCCGGGCAACGTCGTGTTCACCGCCGAGGGCCGCCCGGTGCTCACCGACCTCGGGGTCGCGCGGGTGCTGGGGGAGGAGGCCGCCGGTGAGGTCACGCCCGCCTACGTCGACCCGACCGTGGCCCGGGGCGGGGCCTCGGGTCCCGCCTCCGACGTCTTCGGTGTGGCCGCGGCGGCCTTCCACGCGCTGACCGGGGTGCCGCCGTGGAACGCCGCGACGCCGGCCGACACGCTGCGGGTGGCCGCGGACGGCGAGCTGCCCGACCTCGCCGAGCTCGCCCCTGACGCCCCGCCGGACCTGCTGGCCGTGATCGCCCGCGGGCTCTCGCCCGACCCGCACGACCGGGGCTCGGCGGCCGCCTTCGCCCTGGACCTGCGGCACGCCTGCCGGCCGGAGCCGGTGCGGCTGCCCCGGGCCGGGGTGCCCGACGAGGAACTGGCCCGCACCGGCCGCGGCCCGCGCACCGAGCTCACCCACCAGGTCCCCGGCCGTCACCGACGGAACCCGGAGCAGCCCGCGCCGGGCCGGGCGGGCCTGGGCTCCCGGCTCGCCGCATCGACACCGCTCCTGCGCCGGGTGGGCGTGCTGTCCGGGACGGTGGCCGTCCTCGGCCTCGTGGTGTGGCTCGGTGGCTGGTGGGGGAGCGAGCCGTCCGCTCCCGCGCCGGGACCGCCCGTGCTGGCCGACCGCGCTGCCAGCGCACCCGGCCTCGAGCCGACGGAGTCGAGCGCGCCGTCACCCGTGCCTGCACCGGAGCCCGCCCCTGCACCGGCGCCTGCCCCGAGCACCGGTGCCGTGCCGGTGGATGACTGGACGGGCCGGCTCACCGAGCTCTACCAGCGTCGGGCCGAGGCCCTGTCGACCGGCTCGGCGGCGCTGCTGGAAGACGTCCACGCGCCCGACAGTGCACTCCTCGCTGTCGACCGGGACACCGTGTCCGACCTCGCTGCCGCCGGTGAGGCACTCCGCGGCTTCGCACCCGAGGTGGTCAGCGCGGCCGTGCTCGAGGGCTTGGACGCGCAGGGGCGGGTGACCCTGCGCGTCGTCGACCGCTGGCCGGCCTACGAGGTCGTGCGGGCCGCGGACCCCGGTGGCCCGGTACTGCGCCCGGTCGGCGGGCGGGGCGAGGCGGAGGTGCGCATGACGCTCGTCGCGACCGAGGTGGGGTGGCGGATCGCGAGCGCCGAGCGGAGCTGAGCCGGCCGGGTCAGGTGCGCTGCAGGGCGGCGCGCAGGGCCGACTCCAGGTCGGGGTGGACGAAGGCGTAGCCCGACTCCACCAGCTTCTCGGGCACGGCACGACGTCCGCCGAGGATGCTGGTTCGGGCGAACTCACCCAGGGCGAGGGAGAGGGCGAACCCCGGCACGGGCAGCGGGGTGGAGCGCCCCAGCACCCGGCCGAGGGTGCGCGTGAAGTCGGCGTTCGTGGCGGGGGCCGGGGCGGTCATGTTGACCGGCCCGGACACGTCGCTGCCCAGCAGGTGGAGGATGCCCTCGACCTCGTCGGTGAGGCTGATCCAGGGCCAGTACTGCCGTCCCGAACCGATCCGGCCGCCCAGGCCCAGGCGGAAGACCAGGCCCAGGATCCGCACGAGCGGTGCCTGCCGGCCGAGCACCAAGCCGGTGCGGAGGTGGACGACGCGCACGCCGGCCGCCTCGGCCGAGGCCGTCGCGGCCTCCCAGCGGGTGCACAGCTGGGCGAGGAAGGAGGTGCCCGGTGGCTCGCTCTCGGTCACGGGGCGGTCCCCGTGGTCGGCGTAGTAGTCGATGCCCGAGGCGGACACCAGGACGCGGGGACGGCCGGGGTCCTGGGCGACGGCCGCGGCCAGCCCGTCGCTGATCGTCACGGTGCCGTCGATGCGACTGTCCAGGAGCCGCTGCTTGTAGGCCTTCGTCCACGGGCGTGGCCGGATCGGCTCGCCAGCCAGGTGGACGACGGCGTCGACGTCCCGCAGCAGCGCCGGGTCGATCCGCCGGTGCTGTGGGTCCCAGCGGTGCTCCGCCGCAGTGCGGGGCGTGCGCCGCACCAGCCGCAGGACCTCGTGGCCGTCGGCCTCCAAGCGGGTGACCAGCGCGCGGCCGATCATCCCCGACGCCCCGGTGACCGCGACCCTCATGCCCCTCCTCCGGACCGGTGCTGGGAAACGGATCGGAGCCCCGGCTGTGCGCCGGGGCCCCGATCGGTGTGGATCAGGCGAGGCCGAGCTCGCCGTGGAACTGACCGGCTTCCAGCCGCTGCTTCACCGTGGTGAGGAAGCGCGCCGCGTCGGCGCCGTCGACGATCCGGTGGTCGTAGGTCAGCGCCAGGTAGACCATCGACCGGACCGCGATCACCTCGCCGAGGTCGGGGTCCTGGACGACGACCGGTCGCTTGACCACGGTGCCTACGCCGAGGATCGCCACCTGCGGCTGGTTGATGATCGGGGTGTCGAACAGCGCCCCGCGGCTGCCGGTGTTGGTCAGCGTGAACGTGCCGCCACCGAGCTCGTCGGGGGTGACCTTGTTGGCGCGGGTCCGGTCGGCCAGGTCGGCGATCTTGCGGGCCAGCCCCCCGATGCTGAGATCGCCGGCGTCCCTGATGACCGGGACCAGCAGGCCGCGCTCGGTGTCAACCGCGACGCCGAGGTTCTCGGCGTCGTGGTAGGTCACCGTGCCGGCCTCGAGGTCGATCGAGGAGTTCACGGCCGGGTGGGCCTTGAGCGCCTCGACCGCCGCCTTGGCGAAGAACGGCAGGAACGAGAGCTTGACGCCCTCGCGCGCCTCGAAGTCCCGCTTGGCCCGGTCCCGCAGCCGTGCGATGGCGGTGACGTCGGCCTCGACGACCGTCGTCAGCTGGGCGCTGACCTGCAGCGACTCGACCATCCGCCGGGCGATGACGCCACGCAGCCGGGAGAGCTTCTCGGTGCGCCCGCGCAGCGAGGTGTCCGGCTGGGCGGCCGGCGAGGGGCTCGGCGCGGTCCGGCCAGCGGACGCGGCGGCGGGAGCCGGGGCCGCCGGGGCCTCCGCCGGAGCGGCGGCCTTCTCAGCGGCGGCGATGACGTCCTGCTTGCGGATCCGCCCGCCGACGCCGGTGCCGGTGACCGAGGAGAGGTCGACGCCGCGGTCGGCGGCCAGCCGGCGCACCAGCGGGGTGACGTACTGCCCGCCACCGTCACCCGAGGGAGCCGAGGTGGTCGAAGGAGCCGGGGTCTTCGGCGCCTGGGGAGCCTGGGGGGCGACCGCCTCGGCCGGGGACGGCGCCGACGTCGGCGACGTGGTCGGCAGGGCGCCGCCGGAGCCGTAGTCCCCGCCCGGGATCTCGCTCGCCGGCTTGGCCGTCTGGGCCTCCTGCGGCTGGGCCTCGGGCTCCTGCTGCTCGGGCTCAGGCTGAGCGGGGGTCTCGGTCTGGGCAGGGGCCGCCGGAGCCTGCGCCTGCTCGCCTCCACCGGCCGAGCCGGAGCCGATGACGGCCAGCTCTGCGCCGACCTCGACGGTCTCGTCCTCGTTCACCGAGATCGACAGCAGGGTGCCCGACACCGGGGCGGGGATCTCGGTGTCGACCTTGTCGGTGGAGACCTCGAGCAGCGGCTCGTCGGCGGTCACCTCGTCGCCGACCGACTTCAGCCACCGGGTGACGGTGCCCTCGGTGACGCTCTCGCCGAGCGCCGGCATGGTGACCGCCGTCCCCTCGCCGCCGCCGGGACCCCCACCGGAGTCCCCGCCGGACCCGCCCGACGGTGCCGCGGCGACCGGCTCGGGCTGCGGCTCCGGCGCCGCCTCCTGCGCCGGTGCCTCCTGCTGGGCCGGGGCCGCCGAGGTGTCCGAGCCACCGGCCGGGGCGGCGCCGTCGCCGTCCCCACCGATGACCGCGAGCTCGGCGCCGACGTCCACGGTCTCGTCCTCCGAGACCAGGATCTTGGTCAGCACGCCGGCGGCCGGTGAGGGGATCTCGGTGTCGACCTTGTCGGTCGACACCTCGAGGAGGGGCTCGTCGACCTCGACCTGCTCACCCTCCTGCTTGAGCCATCGGGTGACCGTGCCCTCGGTGACGCTCTCGCCCAGGGCGGGCATGGTGACGGACGTCGGCATCGGGGCGGGGCTCCTTCTGGCGCTGGGTGGGTGGGAGGTGGTGCTGGGTCAGCCGTGCACGTGCAGCGGCTTGCCGGCGAGGGCGAGGTGGGCCTCGCCGAGGGCCTCGCTCTGCGTCGGGTGCGGGTGGACGAGGGCGGCGACGTCGTCGGCCTCGGCCTCCCAGTTGTAGATGAGCTGCGCCTCGGCGATGAGCTCGCCGACCCGGCTGCCGACCATGTGCACACCGACGACGGGGCCGTCGACGGCCTGCACGAGCTTCACGGCGCCGGCCGTCTTGAGGATCTGGCTGCGGCCGTTCCCGCCGAGGTCGTAGGTGAGCGTCTTGATCTCACCGAAGCGCTCCTTGGCCTGCGCCTCGGTGAGGCCGACCGAGGCGACCTCGGGCTCGGAGTAGGTGATCCGCGGGACGCCGGCGTAGTCGATCGGCGCGGGCTCCAAGCCGGCCAGCCGCTCGGCGACGAGGATGCCCTCGGCGAAGCCGACGTGCGCCAGCTGCAGGGTGGGGATGAGGTCGCCCACGGCGGAGATGGTGGGCACGTTGGTGCGGAGGTACTCGTCGACGAGCACGTAGCCGCGCTCCATCTTGACGCCGGCCTCCTCGTAGCCCAGGCCCTGGCTGACCGGGCCGCGGCCGACGGCCATGAGCACGATCTCGGCCTCGAACTCCTTGCCGTTCTCCAACGAGACCTTCACGCCGTTCTCGGTGGTCTGGACGCCGGACACGAAGCTGCCCAGCGAGAAGTCGATCTTCCGGCGGCGGAAGGCGCGCTCGAGCAGCTTCGAGGAGGACTCGTCCTCCAGCGGCACCAGGTGGGGCAGCGCCTCGACGATGGTCACGTCGGCGCCGAAGGACTTCCAGACGCTGGCGAACTCGCAGCCGATGACGCCGCCGCCCAGGACGACCACCGAGGCCGGGACGCGGTCGAGGCCGAGCGCCTGCTCACTGTCGATGACGCGGACGCCGTCGAGCTCGATGCCGGGGAGGCTCCGGGAGTACGACCCCGTGGCCAGCAGGACGTGGCGGCCCTCGTAGGTCTGCCCGTTCACGGCCACGGCGGTGGGGGAGACCAGCCGGCCCTCACCCTCCACGTAGTCGATCTTGCGGGACTTGATCAGCCCCTGCAGGCCCTTGTAGAGCCGAGAGACGACGCCGTCCTTGTAACCGTTGACGCCGTCCATGTCGATGCCGGCCAGCGACGTCTTGACGCCGAACTGCTCGCCCTCGCGGGCGCTGTCGGCGATCTCGCCGCTGTGCAGCAGGGCCTTGGTGGGGATGCAGCCGCGGTGCAGGCAGGTGCCGCCGACCTTGTCCTTCTCGATCAGGACGACGGACATGCCC
>DASQNB010000232.1:0-16471 GCA_035645175.1 Geodermatophilus sp. | reverse complement strand
CCCGGCATCGACGACGCCCTGGCGATCCTGCTGGCGCTGGCCAGCCCGGAGGTCGACCTGCGCCTGGTCACCACGGTGCACGGCAACGTCGAGCTGGCGCAGACCACAGACAACGCGCTGCGGGTGCTGCACCTGGCCGGGCGCTCCGACGTCCCGGTGGCCCCCGGAGCCCGCGACTCGCTGGTGTACCGGCAGCCCGAGCGGGCCGGCCACGTGCACGGCGAGGCCGGGCTGGGCGGCGTCCAGCTGGCGCCCTCCCCGGCCGCGCCGGACCCCCGGCCGGCGGTCGTGGCGCTCGCCGAGGTGCTGGCGGCCTCCGACGAGCCGGTGACGGTGGCCGCGATCGGCCCCTGGACCAACATCGCGCTGCTCATGGCCACCTACCCCGAGGCCGCCGAGCGGATCGGCCGGCTGGTGCTCATGGGCGGCTCGGCCGGGCGGGGCGGCAATGTGACCGCGGCCGCGGAGTTCAACGTGTGGGCCGACCCGGAGGCCGCGCAGCGGGTGCTGGGCTCCGCCGTCCCGACCGTGCTGGTCGGCCTGGACGTCACGCTGCCGACCGTGCTGGACGAGGACGGCATCGCCCGGTTCGCCGCGGCCGGGCCGGTCGGGGCGACCGCGGCGGGGATCCTGCAGCAGTACGTCGACCACGCGCGCAGCAGCTACGGCACCACCGGCGTCGTCCTGCACGACGCGCTGGCGCTCACCGAGGCCATCGCGCCGGGCACGCTGGGGACCGTGCGGCGGGACGTCGTCGTCGACACCACCCTGGGCGCCGGCCGCGGGCAGACGCTGGTCGACCGGCGCGCGGTGTCGGGCTCCCCCACCGCCGTCGAGGTGGCCGAGACGGTGGACAGCGCCGCGACGGTGGAGTTCCTGGTCGACCGGCTGACGTCGCTGGCCCGGTCGCTCGCCTGAAAGAGGACGCCGTCCTCCCCACCCCTCGGAGAAGGACCCCCTGCCCCCCGCCACTCGCCAACTCGCGGCGGGACCCTGCAGGGGGCCGGCCGGAGGGCACCGCCCGAGCCCGGCTACCGGGCGGGGCTCTCCGTGGTGGTCGCCACGATGCCCGCGGCGATGTCACGGAGCTTGCGGTTGTAGCGCTGGGAGGCGTCGCGCAGGATGTCGAACGCCTGCCCGGCGTCCACACCCCGTTGCGCCATGAGCACCCCCTTGGCCTGCTCGATCACCGCGCGCGACTCCATCGCCACCCGCATGTTGCGGGCGTGCTCGGCCAGCCGGTCGTGCGCGTCGGCGTTCACGACGGCGACCGCGACCGCCTCGGCCACCGCCGTCGCCGCCTCCTCGGACTCCGCCGAGGAGAACGCCTGCGGACGCGTCGAGTAGATGTTGAGCGCCCCGATCGTGCTGCCCTGGTAGGGCAGCGGCATCGACAGCGAGCTGCGGACGCCCACCTCGAGCACCCGCGGGACGTAGTCCGGCCAGCGCTGCTCGGTGCGCGTGTCGTCGATCCGCAGCACGACGCCGGCCCGGCCGGCGTCCATGCACGGGCCGTAGCCCTGCTCGTACTGCAGCTCGTCGGCGACCAGCGCCATCTCCCCGGTGTGCGCCGCGGTGAAGGCACGGTCGCCGCGGACGAGGGTGATGGAGGTGGACTCGGCACCGGGGATGCCGCGGGCGGCGATGTCGGTGACCTCGCCGAGGACGTCCTCGAGGCTCCGGTCGACCAGCACCACCCGGCTCAGGTCACGCCACAGGTCCTGCACGCGGCCAGTCTGCCTCGTCCGGGTGCACCAGGGGCCCCGGACGGGGCCGCGCGGGGGGGCCGCCGCTGCGGGAACGGGGGTTGTCGGTCAGGATGGGGCCGCGGGCCGGACGTGGGTCCTCCGGTCCCGACGCCCCCAGCGACGGCGGAGGAGGTTGCCTTGGGCCAGGAGCCATGGCCGCACGAACCCGTGCCGTCCCTCGCCGGCGACGTGTGGCACTGGCAGCTCGAGGCGATGCACGTCGTCTCCCGGGTGCGGGCCGACCTGCGGGCCAGGATCGCCCACCCCTCGGTCTCCTCGACGTCCACCGACGACGCACGCGACGGGCTGCTGCTGGTCTTCGAGGAGCTGGCGTCCAACGCGCTGCGGCACGGCGGCGGGGCGGTGCGCGCGCTCGTCGTCGCCGGCACCGACGGCTGGCTGCTCGACCTCAGCGACGAGGCGCCCGACCGCCCCCCGGTGCCCGCCGTCGACCGCGACCCGGCACTGGGCGGCATGGGCCTGCACCTGGTGGCCCAGCTGTCCGCCGCCTACGGCTGGGAGAGCCGCCCCGGGCGCAAGCACGTCTGGGCGCTGCTGCCCAACGGCCTGGCACCGCTGGAGCCGGCACAGGACCGCGTGCCCGAGCCCCGCACCGGCGACCGCCGGGCTGACTGAGGCGATCACATCGTCGGCCTACCGGCCGACACCGCGGCCAGGTGCCGTCCCCGGTTGCGTTGAGCCCGCCCCACGCACTCGTCGGGGAGCCTCCGGCCCCCGCTCCTCCTCCGTGCCCCGCGGGGCGGCTCGCGTCAGGCCCCGGGCCACGCTCCTGCCACGTCCCTACCTCCCAGCGCGAGTGACCGCGGCGCAGTAGCGCTCGTGGTCCTCCCGGACCTCGGCCATCGGGGTGAGCACCTCCTCCTGCGCCACGACGTCGACCGCCGCGTACAGCCGCTGCTCGGCCCGCCGCGCCCGCCGCCGTGCCCGCAGGCCGACCAGTGGCCGGGCCACCAGTGCCAGCAGCGCCCCGGCCAGCAGCCCGCCGACCAGCAGCAGGGTGGGCAGGGGGATCCCCTCCACCCGGGGCAGCGGGACGACGTCGTCGAGCTGGAAGAACCCGAGGGCGACCAGCGCCAGCAGCCACAGCGCCCCCGCCAGCGCGACCAGGGTGAGCAGCCACTGCAGCCCGCCCACCCCGCGCTGCCACAGCGGCGTGCGCTCCGAGCCCAGGTCGGTGCCGGCGACGGCCCGGTCGAGCCGGTCGGCCAGGCGCTCCTCCGAGACCTCCACGGTGCGCCGCAGCTCGTCGCGCCAGGCCTGGGGCAGGCCGTCGCCGGCGGCCTCCCGCGCCGCACGCACCGCACGGGTCACCCCGGCCCGCTGCACCGCCCCCGCGGGCGGCAACGACGTCCGGGCCACCGCCGCGCCGTCCCCGACGTCCTGCGCCCTGCCCACGCGCGCCGAGTCCTGCGCCAGGTGCAGCCGCTCGAGCGGGTCGGGCCGCAGCCTGCGGGTCCAGCGGACCACCGGCCAGCCGGTGGTCGCCGTCCCGCTGCGGCGCACCGACCGCTCGACGGCGGCGGTGACCGCGGGCACCCCGGCGGCCTCGGCCAGCGCGTCGGTCAGCTGCTCGTGCTCCGCGCGGCCCACACCCGGCCCGCCGTCGGGGTGGGCGGGGGGACCAGCAGCACAGTGCGCGGCCAGCGTCGCGGCCGTGGTGCGGACGTCGGCGGTCAGCCGGTCGGTGGCCGCCCGCCGGGCGGACACCCGCCGGGCCAGGTCGGCGCGCAGCTCGCCGATGCCGGTGCCGGTGCGGGCCGAGACGGCCAGCAGCGGCGTGTCGGCCAGGCCCTCCCGGTCGAGCAGGGCGCGCAGGTCGGTCAGGCAGGCCCGCGCGGCCGCGGCGTCGAGCCGGTCGACCTGGTTGAGGACGACGAGCAGCACCCCCGCGTGCCCGGCCAGCGGCACCAGGTAGCGCTCGTGCACGGCGGCGTCGGCGTACTTCTCCGGATCCAGCACCCACACCAGCACGTCGACCAGCTGCACCAGCCGGTCGACCTCCAGCCGGTGCTCGAGCCGCACGCTGTCGTGGTCGGGCAGGTCGAGCAGCACCAGCCCGTCCAGCGCCGGCTCGGGGGCGTGCCGGTGGCGGCGGGGCACCTGCAGCCAGTCGAGCAGCCGGTCCTGCGGCTCACCCCAGACGGTGGCGTGCGCGACGCCGGTGGTCGGCCGGCGGATGCCGGGGGTGCTCACCTCGCTGCCCGACAGCGCGTTGAACAGCGTGGACTTGCCGCTGCCGGTGGCCCCGGCCAGGGCGACGACGGTGGCGTCGCCGAGTGCCTCGCGGGCACCGGCCTTGGCCAGCAGCGCGCGGGCCTGGGCGAGCTCGGGCACCTCGAGGCGGTCGTCGGCGACCTCGACGGCCTCGCGCAGCGCCGCCAGCCGGTCGGCCAGCGGCGGGGTGCGACCCCTCATGCCCGGTCCCGGGCCGCGGTCAGCCCGGCCGCCGCGGCGCGCAGCTCGGCGGCGTCGTCCGTGCCCGGTCCGGCCTCGTCGACGAGGGCGTCGAACCGGTGCTGCTCGTAGCGCAGCAGCGCGTCGGCGCGGGCCTGCAGGTCCTCCCGGGCGCGGGCGGCGAGTGAGCGGACGGCGGCGTCCCCGAAGACCGCCTCCAGCAGCCGCTGGCCCAGGGCCGTCGTCCCCCCGGCGACCGCCACCTCCCCGCCGGTCAGCCCACCGGTGTGCGCGAAGACGGCGACCATGACCGCAGCACCGGCGCCGTTGACGCCCCAGGAGAGCACCCGGGCCTGGTTGCGCTTGCCGGCGCCCTCCTCGCGGACCAGGTCGAGCACGTACCCCTGCCAGTCGCGGACCTGCGCGGCGGCGGCCTCGGGGAAGTCGGGCGACACGCGGTCGAGCTCCTCGTCGGCGACCGCCAGCAGCGGCGGCCCGCCGGGCAGCGCGCGCCAGGCGGTGACGGTGCGCTCGGCGGCGCGGTCGGCCTCGGCGCGCAGCAGCGTCTCGACGCTGGTCTCCAACGCGCCCTGCAGCTCGTCGGCGGGCGAGGAGCGGCCGGTGAGCGCGGCGCTGACCCGGTCGCGGAACCGGCCGATCGAGGTCTGCAGCGAGCGCATCCACTCGCCGGTGCCGACGAACTCCTGCCACCGGGCCAGCACCTCGCCGCGCAGCAGGCTGCCGCTGCGCACGCCCTCGTCGATGCCGTCGTAGGCGGCGGTGTAGGCCGCGGCCGCCGCCTGCCGCAGCGCGGTCGCGGCCTGCGCCTGCTCCTCGACGGCGGCGGCGATGCCGGTCACCCGGTCCTCCAGGCTGGCCAGGGCGCCGGTGAGCGTCTGCCGGACGACGGCGGCGCGCTGCTCCTGGTCGGCCGCGAGCGCGTGCAGCCAGGAGCGCAGCGGGGCGACCTGGTCCTCGGGCAGGAACCCGTCGACCAGCGGCCGCTCCTCGACGACGAACAGCCGCACGCCGGACAGGCCTGCGCGCTCCAGCATCCCGGCGAGGTCGGGGGCGATCTCGCCGGCAGCACCCGGCGGCACCCGGTCGAGGACGACGGCCAGCGCGGTGCCCCGCTCCTGCGCCGTCCGCAGCACGTCCCACGGGACGGCGTCGGCGTAGCGGGCCGCGGTGGTGACGAAGACCCACAGGTCGGCGGCGGCCAGCAGCTGGCCGGCCAGCTCGCGGTTGGACTCCACGACCGAGTCGACGTCCGGGGCGTCCAGCAGGGCCAGGCCGGGCGGGACGTCGTCCCGCGGCGCCAGCTGCAGCGTGCCGGGGCCGCCGGCGCCGCCGGTGACCCGGGCCATGCCCGGCAGCACCCGGTCGCCCTCGAAGGCGGCCAGGTCCGCGCGGGCGCAGACCAGCACCGGCGCCCGGGTGGTGGGCCGCAGCACGCCGGCGGTGGTGACCGGGGCACCGACCAGGCTGTTGACCAGGGTGGACTTGCCGGCGCCGGTGGAGCCGCCGACGACGGTGAGCAGGGGGGCGTCGAGGTCGCGCAGGCGGGGCAGCAGGTAGTCGTCGACCTGCTCGACCACCCCGCGGGCAGCGCGTCGGGCGGCGTCGCTGCCCGGCGTGGCCAGACCGAGCGGAGCAGCCGCGACGGCGTCCCGCAGGACTGCCAGGGCCTCGGGCAGGCGGGCGGGGAGCGTCACGTACGGGGACTATCCCGTGCGCCCCCTTCCTAGTCGGACGGCTCCGCGGCCGGGCTCCTGGTCGGACCGTCCCGCGCCCTCCTAGTCCGCGTCCGCGAGCCGGGCGCGCTCCTCCCGCAGCGCCTGGAACACCCGCCGCCGCAACCGGTCCCGTTCCTGCTCGGAGGGGTCCACGATCTCGAGCGAGACGAACCAGCGGGCGCCCCGGAGCAGCACACGCACGATCCGGGCCTGCTTGACGAACTCGCCGTCCTCCAGGTCGAGGGCGATCTCGGCCGCCGCGCCGGGCTCCGGAGGCAGCCCCCACCCGTCGACCATGACGCGGCAGCCGGCCTCGCTGAGGTCGACCGTGTCGCCCACCGTGTCGGTGCCGCCCACGTGCACCCGCACCGGCAGCTGCACGTTGGCCCGCACCGCCTGGCGGCGCTGGCTGGGCTCGGCAGGTCCCACGACCCGCAGCTCCCAGCAGACGCCCTCGCCGGGCAGGACGGCGACGACCGTGGCGGGCAGGGCGTGGCCCACCCCGCGGGTGCGCCAGAAGACCTCGATGCGGTCCCCGGGCTCGATGCCCCACGTCTCGGTCATCTCCGGGGCGGACGGCCGGACGACGAGCGTCGAGCCGACGAGCGTCGCGCCGTCCGCGGACTCGACCCAACCGGTCATCGACACGCCCCGCGTGATCGGGGTCAGCTGCACGTCGGTGCCTGCGACCGGCCGGCCGTCACTGACGTCGCCCATGGGACCTCCCGGTTCCGCTCCTGTGGCGTCTCTCAACAGGAGGGACATCGGCAGATCCCGCGCGTCCTTGAGGCGGGCGGGCGGGCCACCCCCGTGGGGGGACCGTTCAGCGGACGCCTCGGGCACGCTCCTCGCGCATCGCCTGGAACACGCGGCGGCGCAGCCGGTCCTGCTCCTTCTCGGGCAGGTCGAGGAACTGGAGCGAGACGCCCCAGCGCGTGCCGCGGTTCCAGTGCCACACGACCTCCGCGTGCGCCGTGATCTCGCCGTCCTCCAGGTGCACGGTCAGCGGGACGACGGTGCCCGAGGGCGGCGGGTCGCCGAACGCCTCCAGGGACACGCGGACGCCGCCCTCGCTGAGGTCGCGGACCTCGCCCTCGAGGTCGGCGCCGTTGAGGACGACGGTGATCGGCACGGCGAGGCGGGCGCGGACGGCCTCGCGCCGCTGGAGCTCCTCGGCCGGGCCGAGGACGGCCAGGTGCCAGCGCGGGACGGTGCCGCGCTCGACGGTGGTGACCTGCGCGGGCAGCGCCCAGCCGGCGACGGCGTCCCGCCAGGCGACCTGCACCTGGTCACCGACCCGCACGACCTGCTGCTCGACGAACTCGCCGGCCGAGGGGCGCACCACCAGGGAGCCGGCGTCGACGTGCTCGACGCGGGCGCTCACCGAGACGGGGTGGTCGCGGAGGACCACCTCGGCCTCGGTGTCCGCCTCGGGACGGGTGGCGCCGACGGCGTCCATCCACTCCTCCGCTCCCGGTCGGCGACTCCGCGACCTGTGGCTCCGTTGCGACACGGTGTCGCGACGGAACGGTAACCCGATCAGGTGCGCGCTCCCCGCGCCGGTGACCGTGTCCGTCCCCCGAGCGGGTGAGCCCGGTGCCGGCCGCGGGACACCGCGGCGGCGCTCAGCGGCGGCGGCCCCGGCCGGCGACCCGCGGCCGGAAGCTGCGGCGCACCCGGTGCCACCGGTTCGGGGTCCGCTCGGCGTCGAGCAGCTCGGTGTCGGCCAGCGCCTGCTGCACCGGGTTCATGTCCGGCGGGCTGAAGGGCACCAGGGAGCGGCCCAGCGGCCGGCGCAGGCTCTCCACCGCCTGCAGCAGCGACCCGCCGCAGGCCTCGACCGCCTTGGCCACCGCGTCGGGCGGCACGCCGAGGTGCTCGCCCAGCAGCCGGTCGCGCAGCCCGGTGACGGCGGCGGCCTTCTCCGCCGCGCGCGGGTCGCCGGGCCGCACCTCGATCGACACGTCGCACTCGGTGTCCAGCCCCATGGACCGGTTGTTGAGGTTCGACGAGCCGATCCGCAGCAGCCGGTCGTCGACCACGGTCACCTTGGCGTGCACGTAGATCGGCCGCCGTCCCTCGGTGACCGGCACGTAGAGCTGGAAGCGACCGTGGACGTCGGCCTCCCGCAGGAACGCGAGCAACTTGGCCCGGGCGGTGCCCATCGCCTTCTCCTGCAGCCACCCCTGGGCGCTCTCGGGGTTGACGACGACGAAGTCCGGGCCGTCGGGCTCGCGCAGCCGCTCGGCGATGGCCTCGGCGATCCGGCGGTTGGCGAAGTACTGGCTCTCGATGTAGACGGTGCGCCGGGCCGCGGCGATGACGGCCAGCCAGAGCAGCTCGATCTCGTGCACCAGACTGGTCCCGCCGTGCTCGGGCCGGGTGCGCGAGATGGCGACGTCCACGTCGGTCAACAGCGGCTCGACGTCCGGCGGCCAGCAGGCCTCGACGTCCTCGACCGGCTCGAGCTGCCGCCCGGTGCCGCTCTCCCAGCGCTCCCGGGCCAGGTCGCCGAGCGCGCGGGCGGCCGGGCCGGACACCAGGCTGGTCACGTCGTGCCACGGCCCGGTGAGCCGGTGCGAGGAGGGACGGCGGCGCAGCGGGTGCCGGTCGCGGTGCTCGGAGGTGTCCCAGCGGTCGGCGGTGACGTCGATGCCACCGGCGAAGGCCAGGCAGTCGTCGATGACCACGATCTTCTGGTGGTGCGCCCCGCCGATCGGGTGGTGGGTGTCCACCGTCATCGTCAGCCGCTCGGGGGTGCGCCGGTCGAGCAGCACGACCGGTATCACGCCGCGGGCCAGGGCCCCGATGACGCCGTAGTCCCAGACGAGGACGCCGACTTCCAGCTCCGGGTTGGTGCGGACCGCCTCCTCCAGCACCCGGCCCAGCTTGTCGGGCCGTCGCCCCCCAGGGCGGCGTCCGGCCCGGCGTGGGTCCATCCGGATCCGCGGGTCGAAGTCCCACCCGATGAACAGCACCCGGCGCTTGGCCTGCAGCACAGCGCCGCGCAGGGCCGCGAAGTAGCCGGCGGCGTCCACGAAGACGGCGTGCTGGTCGGCGCGCTCGATCCGCCAGCAGGTCTCCCCCGGGATCAGCAGCTCGTCGGTGGCGACCGGCCCGGAGCCCTCGTCGTACACCCCGGTCAGCCGTTGCGGCGCACGTAGGAGCTGACGAAGTCGCGCAGGCTGCGGGTGGGCCGCAGCCACGCGCCGTCCGGCGGGAGGGCGTCCAGGCGCACCCGGTCCAGCGGGACCGCGAAGGCGCCCGGCACGTCCTCGATGTCGATGAACTCGAGCAGGTCCGAGCTGATCGCGTAGCCGGCGACCTCGCTGAAGGCGACCACGGTCACCTGGGTGCCGACGCGGGCCAGCTCCTCCAGCGGCTCGGCGAAGTTGCGCCCGTCGCCGGAGAAGACGACCAGCCGGCGCAGCCGGTGGCTGTGCTGACGGACCTCGATGTGGTCGAGCATCGCCTGGTCGATGTCGTCGTCGGGCTGCTGCTTGGGCCGGGCGAACACGGCGAACCCGAAGCTGCGCAGCGCCTCCACCCAGCGCTGCAGGCTGCCGACCACCGGCGGGATGTTGGCGAAGACGCAGGCCTCGACCTCCGGCGCGTCGGGGGCGCCGGGGTCGCCCGCACCCTGGACGAACCAGGTGGCGATCGCGTCGAACCGCGGCCGCGTCTCCGCGGTGGGGCGGGCGCCGATCACCGTCGACAGGGTCATGTCGATGTTGGGCGCGTCCCAGATGAGCAGGTCCAGCGCCGGGCGCGCCCGGCCGTCGAGGGCGTCGGGCTCGGCTGTCGTCTCGGCGGCTGCGTCCAGGGCGGTCACGGGGGCAGTCTGCCCGGCCGGTGCCCCGCTGGGGGACGGCGCACCTGTCCAGCGTGGCGGACCACCAGATGAGGTGGCCCGCCGCGGGCTGCGCCGGCGCAGCCACGGGGTCCGCGCCGGGTCGCTCAGCGCCGGGCGGTCTGCAGTGCCAGGGCGCACGAGTCACCGCCGGCGGCCTGCACCCGGGAGGCCCAGAGCAGGACGTCGGAGGCCGGCATCGGGTGGGCCAGGAGGTAACCCTGGGCGAGGTCGCAGCCGGCCTCGCGGACCATCTGCAGGTGCTCGGCGGTCTCCACGCCCTCGGCGACCGACCCGATGCCGAGGGTGCGGGCCAGCGAGACGATCGCAGCCAGCACCGGCCCGGTGCCGTCGGACGCCAGCCGGGCGGCGGCGGTCAGCAGCGAGCGGTCGATCTTCAGCGTCCCGATGGGCAGGGCGAGCAGCTGGGCGAGGGAGGACCAGCCGGTCCCGAAGTCGTCGATGGCCACCCGCACACCGACGTTGCGCAGCACCGACAGCTGGTCCTCGGCGCGGGAGGGGTCCTCGGCGACGCTGGTCTCGGTCAGCTCGAGCACCAGGTTCTCGGGAGCCAGCCCGGAGTCGTGCAGCGCCACCCGGACGTCGTGCACCAGCGTCTCGGCGGAGAAGTGGCGGGCGCTGATGTTGACCGACATGCGCAGCGGCAGGCCCTGCTCGGCCCACTCGGCGGCCTGCCGGGTGGTCTCGCCGAGCAGCCACCGGGTGATCGGGATCAGCTGGCCGGTCTCCTCGGCCACGGAGAGGAAGGCGTCCGGGGTGAGCAGCCCGCGCTGGGGGTGCTGCCAGCGCAGCAGCGCCTCCACGCCCTCGATCGCGCCGGTGTCCACGCGGACCAGCGGCTGGTAGTGGACGACGAGCTCGTCGACGGCGCCGTCCCGCAGCCGGGTGGCCACCTCCAGCCGCCACCGCGCGGCCTCGCGCAGCCCGGGCGAGAAGAGGTGGACGCGGTCGCGGCCGGCGCCCTTGGCGGCGAAGGCCGCGGTGTCGGCGTCGCTGAGCAGCTGGTGGGCGCGGTCGGCGCCGGGCTGGGCGGCGGCGACGCCGATGCTGGCCGACAGCGGCACCGAGATGCCCTCGGCCAGGAAGGGGCGGGAGAAGGAGGTCTGCAGCCGGAAGGCGAGGGCCGCGGCCTCGGCGGTGTCGCAGTCGCGGGCCAGGACGAGGAACTGGTCGGCGCCCAGCCGGCCGACGGCGTCCCCCGGGCGCACCTGCTCGCTGAGGCGGCAGCCGACCTGGCGCAGCAGCTCGTCGCCGACCTCGTGGCCGAGGGAGTCGTTGACCGTCTTGAAGCCGTCGAGGTCGAGGAAGAGCAGTGCCGCCCGTCCGGGGTGGCGCTGCAGGGTCTCGCCGATCAGCTGGAGCAGCCGGGCGCGGTTGGGCAGCCCGGTGAGGTCGTCGTGGCTGGCCCGCCAGGCCAGGGCCTGCTGGTCGCGCACCCGCTCGGTGATGTCGGTGTGCGTGACGACGACCTGGCCGGAGGGCTCGACGCGGGCGGCCTGCATCCGGAACCACGCGCGCTCGGAGCCCATCACGTGCGCGTAGTCGTGGATGAAGGGGCGGTCGGCCACGCCGGGCTCGCCGGCCAGCAGCTCGCCGATGCCGGCGGTCACGATCGACCGGTCCTCGGCGGTCAGGTGCTGCGACAGGACCTCCAGGTAGGAGTCCCCGACCACGCCTGCGTGCAGCCCGGCCTCTTGGATGACGTGTCCGGCCTCGGTCCAGCGGCGGTTCACCGACACGATGCGCCCGTCGCCGTCGAGCAGCACCGTGGCCGGGGGCAGCGCCTCCAGGACGGCGGTCAGCTGCTCCACGCGTTCGGCGCGCTGCTGCTCGCTGCGGTGGTGGTCGTCGACGTCGCGGAGGAAGACGGTGAGCCCACCGGCGTCGGCGAAGGCGCGGATCTCGAACCAGCGGCCCAGCGTCGGGCAGAAGTAGGTGAAGTCGCGGGCTCGGCCGTCGGTGAGCACGGCGCGGTACTTCGACTCGACGACCGTGCCGGCGATCTCCGGGAAGCAGTCGAAGGCGTGCTGGCCGACCATGTCCTCGGCGCGGCGGGCGAGCAGGGCCGCGGCGGCGGCGTTGACGTAGGTGAAGCGCCATTCGCGGTCGAGCCGGTAGACGGCGTCGGGCACCGTGGACAGCGGGTCGACCGTGGCGACGTGCTCGGCCTGCGCGTGTGACTGCACCCTGCCCGCTCTCCCTCCGCTGCGGCACACGTCGGCCCCACCCGACAGGGACCGCACCTCCGCCGCCGCCCCCCGCCCATGGCGCCGGGGGCGCGACGCGCGACCGAGGGTAACCACACGAATGCGATTCAGGGAGCAGAGACCCGGGCCCGGTCCAGGATCGTGCGTGCCGCCGTCCCTGCGGGGAGGGTGCCGAGCACCACGCCCCAGTCGCCGGCCAGCCGGGTCTCGCAGAAGGTGTCGGCCACCTCCGCAGGGGCGTGCCGCAGGAGCAGCGAGGCCTGCAGGCACAGAGCGAGCAGGCCCGCGATCCGCCGGGCGCGCACGGGGAGCTGCTCGGGGTCGGCGAGCTCGGCGGCCAGCCGGCCGACGGCGGCGTCGAGCCGGTCGTCGGCGCCACGGGCGAGGTCGATCTCGGCCCGGACGGCGGCGAGGGAGGACGACGAGCGGCCCATCGCGCGGAGGACGTCGAGGGCGATGACGTTGCCCGGGCCCTCCCAGATGCTGTTCAGCGGCGCCTGGCGGTAGAGCCGCGGCATCCCGGACTCCTCGACGTAGCCGTTGCCGCCGAGCACCTCGAGCGCCTCGGCGACCGCAGTCGGGGTGCGCTTGCAGACCCAGAACTTGGCGGCCGCGCCGGCGAGGCGCAGGAAGTCCGACTCCCCGGCATCGACGGCCGCGGCCAGCCGGACCGCGAGCGCGGTGGCGGCCTCGCTCTCCACGGCCAGGTCGGCGAGGACGTTCTGCATGAGCGGCTGGTCGGCCAGCAGCGCACCGAAGGCCCGCCGGTGCCGGGCGTGGTGCAGCGCCTGGGTGAGGGCGGCGCGGACCGTGGCGGCCGACCCGAGGACGCAGTCCAGCCGGGTCGTGTTGACCATCTCGATGATCGTCGGGACGCCGCGGCCGGGCTCGCCGACCAGCCAGGCCGTCGTCCCCTCGAACTCGACCTCGCAGGAGGCGTTGGCGCGGTCGCCGAGCTTGTCCTTGAGCCGCTGCAGCCGGAACACGTTGCGGGTGCCGTCGGGCAGCACGCGTGGGACGAGGAAGCAGGAGACGCCCTCGGGCAGCTGGGCGAGGACGAGGAACAGGTCGCTCATCGGGGCGCTGGTGAACCACTTGTGACCAGTCAGTGCAAACGTCCCGTCGGCGTTCGGGACGGCGCGCGTGGTGTTGACGCGGACGTCCGAGCCGCCCTGCTTCTCGGTCATGCCCATGCCGGCGACCAGGCCGCGCTTGCCGGCCGGCTCGGTGAGGCCGAACTCGTAGGCGGTCGCGGTGAGCCCGGGCTCGTACCGTGCGGCGAGCTCGGGGGCGGCGCGCAGCGCGGGGACGGCGGCGTAGGTCATGGTGACCGGGCAGCCGTGGCCCATCTCGACCTGCGTCCAGCCGAGGTAGCCGACGGCGCGGCGGACGTGCGCGTGGGGGCCCGTTGAGGTGGTGGGGTGGGCGGACGACACAGAGCTCCACGGTGCGCCGGCCAGGCCGTGCTCGAAAGCGGTGCGCATGAGGTCGTGCCAGGCGGGGTGGAACTCGACCTCGTCGATGCGGTGGCCGTACCGGTCGTGGGTCCTCAGTCGCGGCGGGTGCTCGTTCGCCAGCCGGCCCCACTCCTGCGCCTGCTCGCTGCCGGCCAGCGCACCGAGGGCCTTGAGCGAGTCGAGCGTGGCGACGTCGGCGTGCCGGGTGCAGGCCTCGGCGAGCGCGGCGTCCCCGGCGATGGGGTCGTGGCCGGCCAGCGGCGGGACCTGGTTGGTGACCTCGTGCGTGGCACCCATGGCGGAACGGTACGACCTGGATCACACCCGCTCGGCGAGCTCTTCGGTCCCGACACCGGCGTGGGCGATGTGCGTCAGCTGCCGCCAGATGAGCGCGAGGATCACCGTGGAGCCGACGAAGCCGAACCAGGAGGGGCCGGTGACGCCCCAGGCCCGGGCGATCAGACCGCCGGCGAGCTGGCCGAGCAGGATGCCACCGAAGACGCCCATCGCGTAGAGGCTGCCGACGCGGCCCTGCAGGCCGAGCGGGACGGCGCGCATCCGCACCGTGCGGGACGACGTCGCCCACACGAAGGCGTGCGCGCCGAAGACGAACATGACCACCATGGCCACCCAGGCGGTGGTGGTGACGGCGAAGGCCAGGTGGGTCAGGGTCTCGATCACCAGGCCGATGCGCATGAGGGTGGCCAGGCTGGCGTGCCGCTCGAGCCAGTCGTAGGACGCCGTCCCGACGATGCCGCCCAGGGCTCCAGTAGAGGTGAGCAGCCCGAAGCCGACCGGTCCGAGGTCGAGCCGCTGGTCGGCGTAGAGCACCAGGACCGACCAGGCGGCGCCGTAGGTGACGTTGAAGCTCACGATGGTCAGGGTCAGCGTGCGGACGGCGGCGTTGCCCCAGGTCCAGCGCAGCCCCTCGACGATGTCCCGCCGCACGTGGGAGCGCTCCGGCGGCCGCTCGCGCGCCGGCAGGCGCATGCGCGAGACGAGCGAGGCGCCCAGCGCGAGCAGCACCGCCTGGGTGACGAACGGCCACGCGGTCCCGGCGACGAACAGGGCGGCGCCCAGGGCCGGGCCGGCCATCTCGTTCATGGTGAGCGCGCCGGCCATCAGGCGGGCGTTACCGATGCCGAGGTCGGCGCGCGCGACCACCATCGGCAGCAGCGTGCCGGCGGTGGTGTCGGCGAAGACCTCGGCGGTGCCGAGCACGAACAGTGCCGCCAGGACGACGGCGGTGCCGACGGCTGCGGTGGACAGAGCGGCGGCGAGGACGACGAGCACGCCGGCGCGGGCGAGGTCCACGGCGACGAGCAGCCGGCGGCGGTCCACCCGGTCGGCGAGGACGCCGGCGTGCAGGCCGAACAGCAGCCACGGCAGCCGCTGCAGGAGGGCACTGAGCGCGACGAGCAGCGGGTCCTGCGTCTGGCTGGCGACCAGCAGCGGGCCGGCGGCGAGGGCGATGCCGTCGCCGAGGTTGGTGACCCAGGACGACCCGACCAGCCAGCGGAACGGCGTGCCCATCCGCGCGGGCAGCACCGCCTCGACCAGCCCTCGCACGGGTACGGACTGTAGGCACCGCCCCCGACGCCGTCCGCCGCATTTCCCGAGCGCACGACTGCCGCGCGTTCCACGTGGAACGCGCGGCGGCGTGCGTCGTCGGTCGGGTCAGGCGGCAGCGGTGAGAGGCAGGCCGGTGCGGTGCGGCCCGATGCGGATCTGGGTGCCGTCGGGGCGCCAGGTGCGCCACCGGCCGTCGGGTTGTCGTTCGACCCGGAAGCCGTGGTGGACCTTGGGGTGGTGCCGCTCGCACAGCAGCGCGGAGTTCTCCAGGTTGGTCTCCCCGCCGTTGATCCACTCCAGCAGATGATGGACGTCGCACCAGAAGGTCGGCGCTCCGCAGCCGGCGAACACGCACCCCCCGTCGCGGACCTCGGCCGCCCGACGCACGTGCGGCGGAACGAGGCGCAGGCTGCGGCCGTAGTCCAGCGGCATCCCATCCGGGCCCATCACGATCCGGGTGACCTGACCGTCGCAGGCGATCCAGCGGGCGCGGGCGGCGGAGATCGCCGCCCCGAAGCCCAGATCGGCCACACCCCGACCGGTGGCCGGGTCGGCCAGGTCTTCGATGCCGATCTTGAGGATGACCTGCGGCTTGTGCCCGCGCAGGACCGGCAGGGTGCCCGACGCGAGCTGGTTGTCGCACAGCTGCACGAAGGCGTCCGCCTGCTGCTGAGATCGGGTGCGCGCGTCGCCAGCGCAGCGGCCGGCCTGCAGCACCGACTCCAGCGCCGTTTGCACCTTCTCCCCGCCCACGGCGTCCAGATCGAACCGGCCGGAGATGCTGCCGTCGGCGTGCGTGACGATCACCAGCCGCCGCCCCTCGGTCGGGTCGGGCTCCGGGCCGTCGGCGTCCAGCCGTCCCAGATAGTGGTCGACCGCCTTGACGGTGTCCGCATGCGGGCTCACCTGCGCCACGCCGGTCAGCAGCTCATCGACCACACCGAGGTCAATGCCCTGCTCGGCGGCCATCGCCAGGCGCTGCGGCTCGGCCACCCGGCCGATCGCCGCGGCCTGCTCACCGGTCAGGTGGCCGGCTGCGAACCCCGCGGCCAGCAGCGGCAGGTGCTCCAGCGCCCGCCCGGCCCGCACCACCCGCGCGGCTTGTGCATCCGACAGGTGCCCGTGCCCACGCAGCCAGGAGGCCATGGTCTTGAGCCCGTCGTGCTCGGCGGCACCCGAGACCTCGCACTCGCGCACCGTGCGCGCCACCTCTGCGGCGAGCCGGTTCTGCGCCACCAACAGCGGGCGCAGCCGCTCCAGCAGCGCCGGGCCGAACAGCGGGGCCAGGTCCTCCCTGGCGAGGGCGTCCAGCGCCGAGGACAACGCCTCGACGGCACCGACCCCACCGCTCGAACACATGTACGAAGGATACCGCGACAGGCACCGCCGGACAACACGAAACTCCAGCTCAGCGGCCTGTCCACAGATCTGACCTCGGGCTTGACGGCGCCCAGCCCTTCGCCGG
>DASQNB010000231.1:0-6255 GCA_035645175.1 Geodermatophilus sp. | reverse complement strand
ACTCGGTCTCTGCCGGCGCCTCGGTTTCTACCGGTTCCTCGGTCTCTGCCGGCGCCTCCGTCTCCGCCGGTTCCTCGATCGCGGTGGGCGTCGGCGTGGCGGTCGGTTCCTCGATCGGACTGGAGCTCGGGGTCGGCGTGGGGCTCGGGGTCGGCGTGGAGCTCGGGGTCGGCGTCGGGCTGGGCGTCGGGGTCGGCGTCGGGGTCGGCGTCGGGGTCGGGGTCGGCGTCGGGGTCGGCGTGGGGGTCGGACTGGGGCTCGGGGTCGGCGTCGGGGACGGCGTGGGGCTGGGCGTCGGCGTGCGCGTCGGGCTCGGTGCCGGGGCCGAGGTGCCGGCCGGTGCAGAGGGGACCGCGGTGCCGGGCTGGGACGTCGCGGAGGCCGAGGCGCCGGAGCTGCCGGTGCCGGCGCCGGCGGTGCCCGTGCTCGTCGTGCCGGTGCCCGCGCCGCCGGACCCGGTCGTGGCGGCGGCCGTCCCTGCACCGGTGCCGGTCGGGGCAGGCGTCGTCGCCGTCGAGCCGCCGGGGGCCCGGGACGTCGAGGTCCCCGCCGTGGGCGCCGGGTCGGTCGTCGTCCCCGCCGTGGGCGCCGGTGGGACCGCCCTCTCGTCGCCGGGTCCGGCGTCGGACCGCTGCGACCTCGACTGCGGCACCTCGCCCACCTCGTCGCTCACCTCGTCCCCGGCCTCGTCGCCGTCCAGGACCGACGCGTCCGCACCGGTCGTCCCCGCGTCGGGGGGCGGGCCGGGCGCGGCCGCGGTCGGGCTCGTGCCGTTCCCGGACCCGGTCGTGCCCGACGCGTCCCCACCGACCGGAGTGGGGAAGCCCAGTGCCACGCCGCCGAGTCCGAGGAGGACCCCGAGCGCGGCGGTGGCGGCGACGAGGCGCTCCCTGCCGCGCAGCCGCCGCGGGGGTGGGACCGCCGTCCGGACGGCGGGCAGCGGGGCGGGCACGGCCGCCGGGGCGGAAGCGGCGGTCGGGGCGGACACGGCAGCCGGGGCGCCGGCGGCCCGGGCGACGTTCCGGCGGGCCTGGATGCCGGACTCGGTGGACAACGTCAGCTGGGGCAGGAACAGGAAGACGACCGCCCCGACCGCCGCCGCCGCCGCGACGACGAGCAGCACCAGGCCGACGGAATCGGCGAAGCCGGCCCGGAACGGCTGGGCGACCGCGTCGGGCAGCTGCTGGACGAAGGAGGTGTCGGAGAGGTCGCCGCCGACCCCGTCGAGCGGCTGCAGCCGGGGTGCCAGGCCGGGGTCGGCGCGGACGGCGTCCTGCACCGCGCCGTCGATCTCGCCGGGCAGCCGGGTGAACAGCAGTGAGAGGAACGCCGCCGCGCCCAGGGTGGCCCCCGTCTGGCGGAAGAAGGCCACCGACGAGGTGGCCACGCCGATCTCCCGCGGGGAGACGGCGTTCTGCACCGCCACGACGACCGGCTGAAAGGTGAAGCCGACGCCCACGCCGAACAGGGCCATGCACGGCACGAGCAGTCCGTAGGGGGTGTCGGTGCCGATGACGGAGGACAGCGACACCAGTGCGACGGTGATCAGCACCGTGCCGAGCAGCGGGAACACCTTGTACCGGCCGGTCTTCGAGATGGCGATCCCCGAGCTCGCCGCCCCGACCATGATCCCGGCGACGAGCGGGAGCATCTGCAGTCCGGCGGCCGTGGGACTGGAACCGTGCACGATCTGCAGGTACTGCGGGATGAGCAGCAGGCCGCCGAACATGCCCGCGCCCAGCACGACGCTGCCCAGGGCGGTGACGACGAAGCTGCGGTTGGCGAACAGCCGCAGCGGGAGCAGCGCGTCGTCGCCGTACGCCCGCTCGGCGAGCACGAACAGGCCCAGGCCGACGGCGCCGAGCGCGTAGCAGCCCAGTGCCGCCGGCGAGGTCCAGCCCCACCCGCGCCCCTGCTCGGCGACGACGAGCAGCGGCACGGCGCAGGTGATCAGCGCCAGCGCGCCCGGCCAGTCGATGCGGTGCTCGCGCCGCTCGTGCGGCAGGTGCAGCACCCGGAAGACGACGGCGAGCGCCAGCGCGCCCAGCGGGACGTTGACGAGGAAGATCCAGCGCCACCCGTCGATGCCCAGCAGGGTCCCCCGGCCGGCGAGGAAACCGCCGAGGACCGGGCCCAGCACGCTGGAGCTGCCCCAGACGGCCATGGTGTAGCCCTGGTACCGGGCGCGCTCCCGGGGCGGGACCATGTCGCCGATGATCGCCAGCGCCAGCGACATCAACCCGCCGGCGCCCACGCCCTGCACCGCCCGGGCGGCCGCCAGCTGGTACATCGAGTCGGCCACGCCGCAGCACACCGAGCCGCCGATGAACACCGAGATCGCGAACAGGTAGAGCGGCCGCCGCCCGTAGACGTCGGAGAGCTTGCCGTACAGCGGGGTGGAGATCGTCGAGGTGATCAGGAAGGCCGTGGTCGCCCAGGCCTGCAGGGAGAAGCCGTCGAGGTCGTCGGCGATCGTGCGGATGGCGGTCGCCACGATCGTCTGGTCGAGCGCGGCCAGGAACATCGCGGCCATGAGCCCGGCCAGGACGGTCAGGACCTGCCGGTGGGTGAAGGCGCCGTCCGCGCCGTCCGCGCCGTCCGCGCCGGGCGGGGCGGCGTCGCGCGCGTGCCCGGGGACGGCGGCGGGACTCCTCCGGCTCATGCGGTGCCTCTCGGGACGGGGTCCGGGGCACCGGCAACACGGGAGGTCTACCCGCGCCGATCGCGTGCTGGCGACATGCGGCTCCAGACGCTGGTCGGAGACGGGTCGTGCCGGACCGGCGCCAGCATGGGGAGCGGTGGAGGGGCAGCGCAATGGAGTCGTGCGCGCCGTATCGGGCGGTGTCCGGACGCGCGACGGCGGGTGAGCAGAAGCTCTCGACGCCGCACAGCGCCGGGTGACACGCACGACACCTCGTACCCACCGCCGCCCCGCGTCGGACGGGCCCCCTCTGGACGGCCGGGCTGGTCCTGTGGCTGCTGGCCGTCGTCCCGAGGTCCTCGCCACCACCGGCCGCAGAGTGCTCGACGAGAGCCGCGAGCGGACGTGACCGACCGGGATGCGGCCCGGTCGTGGAGCCGGCTCGCCTCGCCGTCGCGGTGAGGGGCGGTCGGCCACCTGGTTGACTGGTGGTTGAACACGCAACCGAACCCCAGGAGGACAGCCGTGCACGTCGGTGTCGACAGCTTCGTCGCGGCGGTGACCGACCCCTCGACCGAGCGCCTGGTCGGTCCCGAGGAGCGGATGGCGCACCTGCTGGAGGAGATCGCCCTCGCCGACGAGGTCGGGCTGTACTCCTTCGGCATCGGTGAGCACCACCGCCCGGAGTACTACGACTCGGCCCCGCCGGTCATCCTGGGCGCCGCGGCCGCGCGCACCTCCCGCATCCGGCTCGGCAGCGCGGTCACCGTGCTCAGCGCCGCCGACCCGGTCCGGGTGTTCCAGCAGTTCGCCACGCTGGACCTGATCTCACGGGGCCGGGTCGACCTGGTGGTGGGTCGCGGCTCGTTCATCGAGGCGTTCCCGCTGTTCGGCCTGGACCTCGCCGACTACGACTCGCTGTTCGAGGAGAAGCTGGACCTGCTGCTGCGGCTGCGCGAGTCCGAGCAGGTCAGCTGGTCCGGCCGGCACCGCCCCGCGCTGCGCGGGCAGGGCGTCTACCCGCGGCCCCTGCAGGACCCGCTGCCGATCTGGGTCGGCGTCGGCGGGACGCCGGAGTCCTTCGCCCGCGCCGGGTTGCTCGGCCTGCCGCTCATGGTCGCGATCATCGGTGGCGAGCCGCGCCAGTTCGCCCCCCTGATCGACCTCTACCGGCGGGCCGGGGCGCAGGCCGGCCACGCCCCCGAGCGGCTGCAGGTGGGGCTGCACGTCTTCGGCTACGTCGCCGAGAGCACGCAGGCCGCGGCCGACACGATCTACCCCGGCTGGCACGAGATGTTCGCGAAGATCTCCCGCGAGCGCGGCTTCGCCCACCCCACGCGGGCGCAGTTCGACGCCACCAGCGGTCCCAACGGTGCCTTCTTCATGGGCGACCCGGACACCGTGGCCGACAAGCTGCTGCGGGTCTCCGAGCAGGTGGGCGGGGTCGACCGCGTCTCCATCCAGATGACCAACCCCCGCCTGGCGCACGCCGACCTGCTGCGCGGCATCGAGCTGCTGGGCACGGAGGTCGCGCCCCGGGTCGCCGGGGCCTGAGTCAGCCCCGCTGCTGGGCCGTGGCCAGCAGGACCGGCTGGTCCTGCCCCGCCCAGGTCCCGGTGAGCGTGGCGCCGGTGGCGGTCGCCGCCGGGTCCAGCACCCGGCGCACGACCAGCTCCCACGCGTCGACGCGGATGGTCGTGGCGTCGCCGGAGTCGGTGACGGTGAGGGCGCCGAGCGGCCCGGCGGCGTCCGCGGCCGACCCGCTGCCGACGACCCGGGCGGTGGGCTCGCGCCGCTCGCGCCCGTCGTCCCCCACGACGAACTCCTCGGCCTGCGGGCCGCCGGTGAGCACGGCCCCGGCCAGCGCGGCCACGTACACCGGGTCGGCGCAGGCGTCGTAGACCCAGCGCCGACCCAGCACCGAGTGCTCCGTCGTCCCGACCAGGTACGCCTCCTGCTCGGGCACCGGGGCGCCGCGGTAGGTCAGCGGCACGTGCAGCAGCACGTCCCCGGCCCGGACGACGAACGTCTCGACGCCGACCTCACCGGCCGGGTCGTCGAAGCGGTAGGCGGCGACCTGCTCCAGCCCGCCGCCCGCGATACCCCACGGCCGGGTGGGCACCCAGCCCGCCACCAGCTCCAGCTTGGATGGTCGCAGGTCGGCCCGGTGGATGATCGCCATGCGTCGACGCTAGGGCAGTGGTACACGTCACACACCATCTGATGGCGGCCGTCCGGTCGGGACGCCGCCGGTCGAGAGGAGACGCGGATGCCCACCCCCACCGACGACCGCCGGGACCTGCTGACCGTCATCGCGTACATGCGCGCGAAGCCGGGGCAGGAGGACCGGCTGCGCACGGCGCTGCAGTCCCTCGTCGAGCCGACCAGCGCGGAGGAGGGCTACGTCAACTACGACCTGCACGAGTCGGTCGAGCAGCCGGGCACGTTCTTCTTCTACGAGAACTGGGAGTCCGCCGCGCACCTCGACGCGCACCTGCAGGCCCCGCACCTGGTGGAGTTCGCCAACTCCATGGGCGACCTGCTCGACGAGCAGGGCCTGACCATCAACCGGCTCCGCCGGATCGCCTGAGGGGGCGGCGGTGACCGGGAGCCCCCTCGACGTCCGGGTCGTCGGGCCGGACGAGCGTGACCCCGGGACGGCGCAGACCCCCGGGCTGCAGCGCTTCGCCGCGGTGTCCTCCGGGATCACCGGCTCGCAGCGGATGTGGATGGGCTACGCCGTCCTGGAGCCGGGCGGCAAGACCGGCGTCCACCACCACGGCGAGTCCGAGACGGCGATCTACGTCATCAGCGGGGTGACCCGGTGGTGGGTCGGGGACCACCTGGACGACGTCCGGGAGGCCCGCGCCGGCGACTTCGTCTTCATCCCGCCGGGGATCGTGCACTGGGAGCAGAACGCCAGCGACATCGAGCCGGTCGAGATGGTCGTCGCCCGCAGCACCCAGGAGGCCATTGTCGTCCCGGTGACCGGTCACCCGCACGCGCCGGAGCACGCCGACTGATGAAGGACCCCCTTGCCCCCCGCCCCTCGCAGGCTCGCGGCGGGACCCTGCAAGGGGGCCGACTCCCCACGTCCCCGGGCCGGTGTGGTGCGGTGGGCAGGTGGCGCGGGGGACGACGGTCGGCGGCCTGGTGGCGGTGTTCCTGCTGGGCCTGTCCGCGCTGCTGACGATCTACGCGACGCAGCCGCTGCTGCCCGAGCTCGCCGCCGACCTGGGCGTCCCCGCGACCGGCGCCGCGTGGACGGTGAGCGCCACGGCCCTCGGCGTGGCGGTCGCCGCGCCCTTCGCCGGGGCGGTGTCGGACCGGCTGGGCCGCAAGCGGGTGATGCTGGCGGCCATCGCCGCGACGGTGCTGGCCACCCTCGCCTGCGCCGCCGCGCCCGGCCTGGCCGCGCTGCTGGCCGCCCGCACGGCGCAGGGCCTGGCCATCCCGTTCGTCTTCGCGGTGGCGGTCGCCTACGTGGCCGAGGAGGTCGCCGGCCCGCGCGCCGCGGCGGTCAACGCCCTGTACGTCTCCGGGACGGCGTTCGGCGGCTTCCTCGGCCGGTTCGTGTCCGGCGCGGTCGCCGAGCCCCTGGGGTGGCGGGCGTC
>DASQNB010000230.1:0-6873 GCA_035645175.1 Geodermatophilus sp. | reverse complement strand
CGGCGGGCGCTCTCCTCCAGGTCCTCCAGCGGGCGCGCCAGCCGGCGGGCCTGCCGCCGCCCCACCAGCCAGGCGACCGTCACCGCCACGACCGCCAGCCCGGCCATCCCGACCCAGACCAGGGCGACCTCTCCCAGCACGTCGCTGCGGTCCTCGGTGACCAGCACGGCACCGATCACGTCCTCCCCGTGCGTGACCGGGACGGCGGCCACCAGCAGGTCGACGTCAGTACCGGACCTCACGTACCCGTCCAGCGCGTCCTCGAGGACGGCGACGTCGCGATCGGGTGCGGTTCCGGCCAGCCGGTGACCGTCCTCGTCGAACGCAGCTGCGGTGACGTACTCGCCGTCGTCCCCGACGTCGGTGAGTTCGTCGGGGTCGATCCGGGATCCCGCCTCCATCTCGTCCGCGACGTCGATGGCGACCTCGCTGGCCACCCGCACGAGATGGCCGCGCTCCTGTCCCAGCAGGCGCTCCAGCACCACAGCGCCGAGCGGCACCGCGAACAGGCAGATGGCGACCACGGAGGCCAGGACGGCGAGGGTGATGATCCGAGTACGCACGAGGTCGCCTCCGTTCCGCCGCCGCTTCTCGCGATTCTTCGGCGGCACCGCAGGATGGGGGGCCCTACGCGGCGCTGTCACCGCGTCCGCGCCGTCCACCGCGGGGGTCCGCGACAGATGATCGCGCACCGGGGTGTTCGGCAGCGGCCGCGGAAGGCAAGAAGTCGGTAAAGCGCTGCAAGAAGTTGGTAAAGCGCCGGGGCAGCCGCTTCCGACCCATTCCGGCGCTACCCACGGTGCCGCGCCGTGACCACCGCCCTCGATCCAGACCGTGCCACCACATCGACACCGTCCCCGCGCCGCCTCGGAGACCAGTGCGCCCGGGTCGTTGGCCTCGATGTCGCCCGCGCTCCGGCCGGGCGACGCTGTGGCCGCCGATGCGGGGCTGTCCGTCGCCCGGACGGCCGCGGGTGGCTGTCGACGCGGTGGTTCGCGGCCCGGCACACCGGTGACCTGGCCGACCGAGGACACCCACCACCCGGAGCAGTGCGATCCCGTCCTGCTGACCGGCGCCTTCCGGCACAACGGCACGACCTTCGAGATCGTCGGCTCCGTCGGCGTGACCCCGGCTGGTGCACGTCCTGACCACCATCGCCGCTGCCACGCTCCGGCGCTTCTCCCGGGCAGGGACCCCTGGAGCGACTCGCGACGGCGAGTCCCCAGCGAGCGGCCGGACGAGGAGTGCCCGCCAGGACGACGCACACCACGCGCAGCGCCGATGCGTGCTGAGCCGTCCCGCCTGTCCGTCGAGTCAGCAACGGACGAGACCCGGACCCACCCACCGACCTGTGGCGGGTGGATCGACCCTCGCCCCCGGCGAGAGGCTCCGGTCGCACGATGACGTTCAGCGATCGGGTGATCCTGGCCGTCATTGCCGCCCGCATCGTGATCCTCGGATTCGTGATGTGGCTCATCGACAGGCGGCGGTGGTAGTGCCGCTGGAGTGGCTGTCCCGTAGACCACGACGGGCCCGGACGAGGGGTCCGCACTGTCTCGGGAGACCGCGGTAGCCCGATCCCCGGCCCCGGCGCCGCGGCGGACCTGGGTAGCGAGCTGAGGCGTCGGTGCGGTCGCCACTCCTCCACGAGACAGCACGACGGGACAGACGCCGGTCACGGAGTCCTGGGAGGTCGAGTGAGGAGACGCCCATGAGAAGGCAAGAACCTCGTAAACGGCATCCGGTGGAGTACCCGCCCGGACAGGTGGTTCCTAGCGTGCCCCGCCATGAGCACTCCGGCGAGCGTTGGTACCAGCCGAGCCACACAGCACCTGGCGGCCGGGGGCGGCAGGTCCCGATCCACCGGGAAGGTCCGCATTGCCGGGCTGGACCTCGCCCGCGGCCTGGCGGTCCTGGGGATGATCGGTGCGCATCTGGATCTGACCGAGAACCTGTCCTGGTCGCCGTCGAGCTGGCAGGCCCTCGTCTACGGCCGGTCCGCGGTGTTGTTCGGCGTCCTGGCCGGGGTCTCGATCGCGCTGCTGTCCGGGGGTACCCGTCCGGCACTCGGGGACGATCTGATCCGCGCGCGGGTCCGGATCATGGTCCGTGCGGCCTGGGTGTTCCTCATCGGCGGCCTGCTGGAACTGCTGGGTACCGAGGTCCTCGTCATCCTCGGCGTCTACGCGGTCCTGTTCGTGCTCGCGCTGCCGTTCCTCCGATGGTCGCCACGCCGCCTGCTGCTGCTGGCCGCAGGCCTGGCGGTGGTCGCGCCGCCGGTGTCCCTGCTGTTGTCCCAGGTGGCGGTGATGGCCGAGGCCGAAACGGCGTTCGCCTCGCTGGTACTCACCGGTGCATACCCGGTCCTGTGGTGGTGGGCGTTCGTCCTGGTGGGACTGGCGATCGGCCGGCTCGACCTCTCCGCCCGCCGGGTTCGGGCCATCCTGTTCCTCGCCGGCGCAGCGGCGGCGGTCGCCGGTTACGCACTCGGCTGGCTGAGCACCCAACTGCTCGCGAACGGCGTCGCGGTCCGGGAGCCCACGGACGCGTACGAGCGCATGCCGGGGTGGAACGAGGGGAGCATCGGGCAGTGGGACTGGGCCTGGCTGAGCGGGGCCCAACCGCACACCGGGACGCCGTTCTGGTTGCTGGCCTCGGCCGGTGTCGCGACCGCCGTCATCGCGGTGTGCCTGGTGATCGCCGAGGCCTCTCCGCGTCTGGCCTACCCGGTCGCATCCGTCGGCGCGATGGCCCTGACGGCGTACAGCCTGCAGATCGTGGCCCTCCGGGTGTTCCCTCCCGACGGGTCCTTCGGCGGCCACATCTGGATCCTCTTCATCGCCGGCGTGGTCGTCTTCGCGGTCGCCTGGCGGCTGCTGGTAGGCCGAGGACCGCTCGAACGGCTGCTCACCTGGAGCTCCAACCGGGCAGCCCGACTGTCCGACCGCACGCCCACACCGGCGGTCTAGCAGCCACTCGTTCTTCCGCAGAGGACGCGGCACCTCACTGCTCGAGGTGACGTCCCACAACCACCACACGAGTCCGGAAGAGGGTCCTTGCTGTTGGCATGGGGCGGTCGGTGGCGCACCGATCTACGCGCTCAGGTCTCGACGAGGGTCAGTTCATGCTGAGGGCACCGACGCCCGTGACGAGGAGGCCGGATGCGTCGGGCCCGCCCTCTACCGACCAGGGCACCAGTTTGATCGGGGCCGCGCGCTTCGGCTCTGTGGGCACGGGGGCGATCGCCCACGTGCTGGTCTTGAAGAGCGTGCCGAAGCGGCCGTCCGCGCTGGCGCCCGAGGTCGTCAGGCAGCGGGCGGTGATGCACGGGTTCGGCCCGACGGCGGTCAGGGCCGCCCGCAGCCGCTGCAGCACCCCGTCGAGCTGCGCGGGGGAACACGAGTCGCGACGGGACACGTGCACCTGGATCGTCAGCAGCTCGGACCCGGCGGGGGCGGAAGTGCGTTCGTCGACTGTCCACCTCAGGGAGACGAAGCAGGACTCCGCCCGGTGCTCCGGAGCGCCCTCCGCCTCCAGGCGTTTGGCGTAGTTGGCGAGCAGCGTCCTCAGTGTGGCGTCACGGGCGATGAGGTCGAATGCGACGAAGTGAAGGTCCACGGGAGCCCTCCCTCGGTGGTGGCTGTGTCGACGGCCGCTCGGATCTCGTCATCCGCGATGTCGATTCCTGCTCCATCAACGACGCTATGCCAGCGATGGCGAGCAGCAGTCCATGAGAAGGCAATACTTCGGTTAACTGTGCGGGTGGGGTAAATCCGCCGATACCGAGGACCCTCAGGGCGCGAGACCGGGATCTCCGGGCATCAGTGGTCTCAGTGCGAATCGACCTGACTCAGCGATGTGACCGGCCCGCGGCCGGACGGGTCGTGGCGGCCCCTTCCACACACGCTCCGGAACTCGGCACCTCGATCACCGGCGTCGTCCAGTAGGGGTCTCCCGGCGGGGCGAACCGCCCGGACGACGGTCGCCCCGGTGCTCATCCCGTTCCGACACCCGCTCCGGTCGAGTCGCGGGAGGCACAGCGAACCGACACACGGGCGTAGGACCGATCACCGCAAGAGCACGGCGACTCACATCCACACCAACCAACTCGCTTAGTAGTGAGTTGGTTGGTGTGGTGTCCAGCTGCTGTTCTCGGCGCAGCCCCGCTGCATGATCCGGGTCCTCGTCGTCGACGACCATCCCTCAGCAGGCCGGCCTGCCCGTGTGGCCGCGTCCTCGCCCGGCGGAAGACAGCGACTGACGACCTCACTCCCCGCAGCCCCGAGCGCACCGACCCTTCGTCGTCCACCACCATGACGCGGACCGTGGGCCTCCTCACGTGCGGGGCGTCTCTGTAGTCCTCCCGGCCGGCCGCGATGGACGGAAAGCGTCGTCAGCTGCGGTCCACGGTCCCGACCTGGCCTCCTGCGACGGTCACACGGGCAGGGCGAAGGCGAGCCACAGCCCCGACCCGATGCCCAGCAGCACCGAGACGACCGCCGCCGAGTGCAGGACGACGGCCGGTCGCAGCGCCGTCCCCGCTGCCGTGCGCAAGCCGGTCGACCCTCCCGCGCTCGGTGTTGCCGGAGCCGCGGCCGCCTCGACGGCGCCGGCTGCGATCCAGCGCAGGTAGTAGAAGAGGCTGGCCACGGTGTTCACCGCCGCGAGCACCACGAGCCACACGAGCGCGCCGTCCCAGGCAGCCGAGAAGACGGCGAGCTTGCCGACGAACACGGCCGTGGGCGGCGTCCCCACCAGCCCGAGCAGGCAGACGACCAGGCTCACCACCAGCCACCGTCGGCGTCCCACTGCCGCGGTCCAGTCGGTGATCGTCCGGGCTGCCGGTGCCGCAGCAGCCGCGGCGAAGGCGCCGATGTTGGTGACGGCGTAGCCGGCGAGGTAGACGGCCAGCGCCGGGACGGCGAGGTCGGTTCGCGCGGCGACCGCCACGACCATGAACAGGTAGCCGACCTGGCTGACGGTCGAGTACGCCAGGAGCCGCAGCACCTCGGTCTGGCTGAACGCGGCGAGGTTGCCGAGGGTCATGCTGGCGGCCGCCAGCACCGCGACGAGGAGCGAGGCGTTCACCGGAGCGGCGACGAACGGTTCGGCCAGCAGGCGGAAGGCCGCCGCGACCGCCCCGAGCTTGGGGACGGTCGTGATGAAGGCGGCCATGGCCGGCGTGGTGCCCGCGGTGACGTCGGGGACCCAGAAGTGCACCGGCACCGCGCCGGCCTTGAAGGCCACGCCCGCCAGCACGCCCAGGACGCCGACCGCGGCGAGCGGTGCCGGGGCGTCGGAGAGCTCCAGGGCGACGGCGGCATAGCCGGTCGAGCCGGTCGCTAGCACGAGGGCGGTGACCCCGACCATCAGCAGCACGCCGCTGAAGGCCCCCATCAGGTAGTACTTCAGCGTCGCCTCGGTCCCGCGGGTGTCCTTGGCGAAGCCGGCCAGGGCGTACAGCGGAAAGCTGGCGAGCAGGAACGCGGCCACGAGCAGCAGCAGGTCGCCGGCCGCGGCCAGTGCGATCGTCCCGAGGGCGGCCAGGAGCATGAGGACGTAGGCCTCGGTCTCGCGTGGGTGCCCGGCCACCGATGCCGAGGCGAGCAGGACGACGACGGCGGTGGACAGCGCCACGGTGATCCGGACGATGCCGGTCGTGCTGTCGATCGTCCAGGTGTCCTCGAACACCGCCATGGCCGGGTCGGGCAGCGCGACGGCGGCGGCGACGGCGCTGCCGAGGCAGGCCAGGACGGCGACGCCGCGGACCCGCGCCTGGCGGCGCTGCGGCGTCCACAGCCCGAGCAGCAGGCCACCCACCGCACCGAGCAGCAGGATCAGCTCGGGCAGCAGGGCCAGCACCTCGGCGCCCTGGTCCTCGTTCACCGGGCCACCAGCTGCACGACCGCGGCGGCGGCCGGCTCGACGACGTCGAGCAGGACGCGCGGGAACAGCCCCAGGACCACCGCGAGCGCCAGGAGAGGGACGATCGAGGCCACCTCGTGTCCACGCAGGTCCCGCACCAGGGTCGCCGTCCGCGATCGGGTCGCGGTCGCCGTGCCTCCTGCCGGGTGCTCGACCGCCGGGTGCTCCTCCCCCTCCGTCTCAGGTCCGGACGGCACCACCGTGTCGCCCGTGAGCAGCCGCTGCAGCGCCAGGAGGAACAGCCCGGCGGTGACCAGGATCCCGACGACGGCGATCACCGTGGCGACCGGCGCGGCCTCGAGTGCACCGGTGAAGACCTGGAACTCGGCGATGAATCCGGAGAGCCCGGGCAGACCCAGCGAGCCGAACGCGGCCACGGCCAGGCTCGCCGCGAAGACCGGGGCCGGCCGGGCCAGGCCGCCCCAGCGGTCGAGGGCGTAGGTGTGGCCACGCGACCAGAGCACGCCGCTGAGCAGGAACAGCGCGCCGGTCAGCAGGCCGTGGCTGACCATTTGGTACACCGCGCCCACGGTAGCGATCGTGCGTGCGCCCTCGTCGGCGGACGCGACCAGGCCGGCCGCGCCAAGACCGAGCAGCACATACCCCATGTGGTTGACCGAGGTGTAGGCGATCATCCGCTTGACGTCGGTCTGGGCCAGCGCGACGAAGGCCCCCCACAGCACGCTGATCACCCCGATGACGACGGCGACCATCGCCCAGCGCTGCCAGGCGTCGGGGAGGATCGGCATGGCGATCCGGACGAACCCGTACGTGCCGAGCTTGAGCAGGATCCCGGCGAGAACGGCTGACCCGGCGGCCGGGGCGTCGGTGTGCGCGTCCGGGAGCCAGGTGTGGAACGGGAACAGCGGCGTCTTCACCGCCAGCCCCAGGCCGATCGCCAGCAGCACCAGCCCGCCGGCCACCGGGGAGTCGGCCAGCGGTGGGTCC
>DASQNB010000229.1:0-11642 GCA_035645175.1 Geodermatophilus sp. | reverse complement strand
CCGAGCTGACCGCCGGCACCCGCGGCCCGTGCTCGAGGTGCGCGGCGATCGCCTCGTCGGTGAGCTCGGTGACGTAGGCGGCCTTCCAGTAGTGCTGCAGCCCCGGCGGGTGCAGCGCGTCGAACGCGCTGTTGAGCGCCGGGTAGGGCATCGGGCCGACGTGCTCGCCGACCGGCTGCGCCACCTGGCGGATCCGGTCCACGACGCGCTCGCCCTCGGCCTGCGACCCGGTCCAGCAGGAGACCGCCACCGCCATCGGCTCGCCCACCCGGCCCTCCGGGATGAACGGCAGCGGCGGGGCCTGGTGGAACGCCGGGAAGCCGCCGTACTCGCGCGGCGCCTCGGGGATGAAGTCCCGGTAGAACTCGAGGAGCGCCCGAGCATCGTCGAGCTCGAAGAACATCGGGCCGGCGAACACGGTGTCGACCGGGTGGAGCCGGTAGGTGAAGCGGGTGACGACGCCGAAGTTGCCGCCGCCGCCGCGCAGCGCCCAGAACAGGTCGGCGTTCTGGTGCTCGTCCGCGGTCACCACGCGACCGTCGGCGGTGACCACCTCGGCTGCGAGCAGGTTGTCGCAGGACAGGCCGTAGCCGCGGGTGAGGTGGCCGATCCCGCCGCCCAGGGTGAGCCCACCGATGCCGGTGGTCGAGATGATCCCGCCGGTCGTGGCCAGCCCGAACGTGGCGGTGGCGTCGTTGAACCGGCCCCACGTCGTCCCTCCGCCGGCGACCGCCGTCCGCGCGGCCGGGTCGACGTCCACCGCCTGCATCGCCGAGAGGTCGACGACGACGGCGTCGTCCGCGGTGCCGAAGCCGGGCACGCTGTGCCCGCCGCCCCGGATCGCCACGGCCCGGCCGGTCTCCGCGGCGTACCGGACGGCGGCGACCACGTCGTCCGTGCCGGTGCAGCGCACGACGACGTGCGGACGGGCCTCGATCATGGCGTTGTAGACGTGCCGCGCCTCCTCGTAGTCCGGGTCCTCGGGCCGGATCAGCCGGCCCTCGACGCGATCGGCGAGTGTCCCTGGCAGCTGCGTGCTCATGGCTTCTCCTCGGTGCGCATGGCGACCGACGCTAGGAGCCCACCGGGGACGGCACATGACCAGAAGTACCTGACTTCCGGGCCCCGACGGATGGTCACTTCTGGCCATCGACAGCCCCGGAGGAGCGGTCTAGCGTCCCAGAGGGTGTCCGGCTGGACGCGGCCCGCGCTGCCCGCGCACTGGGCCGGTGCCACGCGGCCGACGTTCGTCGGCCGTCGGGCGGAGCTCGACACGCTCGAGCAGCTGTGGGAGGCGGCGGTCGGCGGCGCCCGGCAGGTCGCCTTCCTCGGCGGCGAGCCGGGCGCGGGGAAGTCCCGGCTGCTGGCCGAGTTCTGCGCCCTGCTGCACCGGCGGGGCGCCACGGTGCTGCTGGGCACCTGCGTCGCCGAGCTCGGTCCGCCCTACCAGCCCTTCGTCGAGCCGGTCGAGGCGCTGCTGGCGGCGCAGGTGGGGTCCGACGTGCTCGGCCGGATCGCCGGTCGGGCCGCGATGGACGACAGCCCAGAGCCGGACACCCGGCGCGAGCTCTACGACGCCGTCGTCGACGCCGTCCGCGCAGTGGCCGCCTCGGGACCTGTGGTCCTGGCGCTGGAGGACCTGCACTGGTCGGGCACCGCCGGTCTGCAGATGCTCGGTCACCTGGTGCAGCGGACGGCGGAGTGCACCCTGCTGGTCCTCGCCACACACCGGACGACGGCGCCCGAGCGCTCGGCGGAGCTGACCGGCGCCATCGCGTACCTGTACCGGCTCGACGGCGTGCGGAGGCTGGACCTCGCCGGGCTGGACACCCAGGACATCGCCGAGTACCTCACGCACGAGGCCCGGTTGCCCGCTCACCGGGCCCGCGTCACCGCCGCCCTGCTGCGGGACCGGACCGGCGGCAACCCCTTCCTGCTGCGGGAGCTGGTGCGCGAGGCGGCCGGCCGGGGGGCGGTCCCGGACGGGTCCGCCGCGCCGCTGTCGGTGCGCGACATGGTCGCCGGGCGGCTCGCGCCGCTGTCCGATCCCGAGCGACAGACCCTCGAGCTGGCCGCCGTGGTGGGGGAGGAAACCGATCTGGCCACGGTCCTCGACGCCTCCGCCTGGGGCACCGACACCACCCTCGCCGCCCTCGACACCGCGGTCGCCTTCGGCCTCCTGGAGCCCGTCGGCCCGGTGTTCCGGTTTCCGCACGCCCTCGCCCGGCAAGCGGTGCTCGACCTCATGCCGGCCACCCGCCGGGCCCGCGAGCACCTGCGGGTGGCCGACCTCCTGGAGTCCTCGACCCCGCCGTCGGAACGGCGGACCCAGCGGCTGGCCCACCACTTCGCGCAGGCCGCCGCCCTGGGCTGCGCCGACCGGGCGGTCCACCACCTCACCCAGGCGGCGCAGGCAGCCACGCGCAGCCTGGCCCACGAGGACGCGGCGCTCTGGTTCGAGCAGGCGGCGGCCCTGAGCACCGACGTCCGGCAGCGGCTACTGCTGGAGGCGGCCGGCGCACACCTGCTCGGCGGCGACTTCGCCCGGGCCCGGGCACTGTTCGCCGAGGTCGCCCGCGCCGGTGCGCCGCGGGACCGGCTGGAGGCGGCCATCGGCTTCGAGGCGGCCTCGTGGCGGCCGGGGCTGCCCGGGCACCGCGCCGTCGAGCTGCTCACCGAGGCGCTGCGCGGGGTGCCGCACGACGCGACCGACCCCCTCTACGTGCGTGCGATGGCCGGCCTCGGCCGCGCGCTGGCGTTCACCGGCGCCACGCAGCAGGCCGCGGAGCTGGGACGCCGGTCGGTGGCCCTGGCCCGCGCCCTGGGGGACGACGCCCTGCTCGCCGCCGCCCTGCAGGCGAGCCTGTGGCACGGGCTGCGCCCGGCCGACACCCCGGCCAAGCTGGAGCGCGCCACCGAGCTGTCCCGGCTCGCCCACCGGACCGGCGATCTCGGCCATCTCGGCCCCGCTGCCTACTTCCGGGCGGTCATCGCCTACGCCCAGGGACAGCCGCAGGCGGTGGCAGAGGCCCACCGGGACCTGCAGCGCATGGTGCACGCCACGGGAGAGCCCTTCTACCAGTACATGGCCGGGTGCATCCGGTACGGCCGCCAGTTCGCGACGGGCGACCTCGCCGGCGCCCAGCGGACGTGCGCGGCGCTGCTGGAGCTCGGCGAGTCCTTCGGCACCGACGACACCGAGGGCTCCTACGCCGTGCAGACCTACATGGTGCGCCGCGAGACCGGCGGGGTCGCGGCGGTGCGCCCGATGGTCAGCGGCGAGGAGTCCCCCGAGGAGCACTGGGCCCCGGGGCTGCTCGCCCTCTACACCGAGCTGCGGCTCGACCGGCCGGCCGCGCGGGTCCTGGCCTGGCTGCTCGACGGCCGGCTGTCGCGCTACGCGGACTCGGCCCAGTGGCCCTGCGTCCTCGCCTTCCTCGTCGAGGCGTCGCTGCACGTGGGCGATGAGGCGGCGCTGCGCGTGCTGCGGCCCCAGCTGGCCGAGTACGCCGGGACCAACCTGGTGGCCGGACAGTTCGTCGCCGTCTTCGGCAGCGCCGACCGGTTCCTGGGTGCCGTCGACGCGGCGCTGGGCCGCCCGGCGGCCGGACCGCTGCTGGAGTCGGCGCTGGAGATGGACACCCGGATGGAATCGGCCCTGCACCGGGCGGAGAGCCTGGTCGCGCTCGGCGGGTACCTGCGGCGCACCGGTGCGCCCGGCCGGCGCGCGGGGGAGCTGGTGGAGGAGGCGCGGCAGGTCGCCCGCGACCTGGGTCTGCGCCGGGTGCTGCAGGCCGTGCAGCGGTGCGGGCTGCCGGGGGCACAGCGGGAAGCGGTCGCGAGGACGGCGTCCCCGCCGGCCGGGCTGACCTCACGGGAGAGGGAGGTGCTCCGGCTGGTCAGCGAGGGGCTGCTCAACCGGGAGATCTCCGAGCGTCTGGTGATCAGCGAGAACACCGTCGCCAACCACGTGCGGAGCATCCTGGCCAAGACGGGCGCGGGGAACCGCACCCAGGCGGCGATGTACGCCGCCGCGCACGGGCTGCTCGAGGGCTCAGACCGGCTGGAGTGACCCGTCGGGCTGCACCGTCGCGGTGACCTCGACGACGACGTCGGCGGGCAGCCCGGCCCGCTCGGCCGCCCGGCGGATCGCCTCGGCCGACGGTGCCTCGTACAGGCAGTAGGTCTTGCGCTTGTCGGCGGAGAGGAACGAGTACAACCAGCGGACGTCCTCGTCGTCGTTGATCCGGTTGATCCCCTCGGCGATCCCGGCGTCGACCTCCAGGACGTCGGCGAAGCGGCGCTCCACCATGAAGACGGGCATCGCAGCTCCTCCCCGGGAGGGTTCGCGGCCGCGCCGACCGTATCGTCCGCGGCCACCGCAGGACAGGGATCCGGGGGCGGCTCACTGCACGAGCTGCCAGTCCGCGCCCTCCCGCAGCGGCGGCTTGAGCACCTTGCCGCCCGGGTTGCGCGGCAGCGGCTCGCTGCGCACGGCGACGTACTGCGGCACCTTGAAGTCCGCGAGGCGCTCCCGGGCGAACGCGACCAGCTCGCCGGCCACGAGCGCCCGGCCCGGCCGGGGGACGACGACCGCGCCGACCTTCTCGCCCATCATCGGGTCCGGCACGCCCACGACCGCGACCTCCCCGACGGCCGGGTGCGCGGCGAGGGCGTTCTCCACCTCCACGCAGTACACGTTCTCGCCGCCGCGGTTGATCATGTCCTTCTTGCGGTCGACGACGTACACCAGCCCGGCCTCGTCGATGCGGGCGAGGTCGCCGCTGTGCAGCCAGCCGGCGACGAAGGTCTGCGCGGTCTGCTCCGGCTTGCCCCAGTAGCCGCCGACCACGTTCGGCCCGCGGATGAGCAGCTCCCCGACGCCGGTGTGCGGGTCGGGCTCGTGCAGCGCCAGGTCGACGACCGGCGCGGGGAAGCCGACGGAGTCGGCGTGCTCGGCGGCGTACTCGTGCGGCAGGAAGGTGGCGACGGACGAGGTCTCGGTGAGCCCGAAGCCGTTGCCGACCCGCGCCGTGGGGAACGCCGACTGGATGCGGTGCACCAGGTCGGGGGCGATCGGCGCCCCGCCGTAGGTCACCGCCCGCACCGAGGAGGTGTCGACGTCCGCGAAGCCGGGCTGCTGCAGGGCGAGCCAGTAGACGGCGGGGACGCTGATCGCCAGGGTGATGCGCTCCTCCGCGATGGCCCGCAGGAAGGCGCCGACCTCGAACGCCGGCATGACCACGGCGGTGCCGGCGAGGGCGGTGACGACCAACAGTTGGGAGTTGCAGCCGGTGACGTGGAACAGCGGTACCGAGATCAGCGTGGTCTGCGGCTGCTCACGGCCCAGCGCCATGACCCGCAGGCACGTCTCGACGTTGGACAGGAAGTTCTCGTGCGTGGTCATCGCACCCTTGGGGAAGCCGGTCGTGCCGCTCGTGTAGACGATGCCGGCCAGGTCGGTGTGCCCCTGCCCGGTCACCTCGAGCGGCTCGCCGTCGGGCAGCGGGGCGCCTGGTTCGGCGACGAACGCCGCGCCGGAGTCCTCGACCACGTACTGCACCTCGGGCGGCGCGAACCGGGTGTTGACCGGCACGACGACGGCGCCGGCCAGCAGCGTCCCCCAGAAGACCAGCACCCAGTCGGTGCCGTTGGGCAGCCGGTTGGCGACCCGGTTCCCGGGCGCGACGCCGGCCGCCCGCAGCCCGCCGGCGACGCGGGTGGCCCGGTCCCACAGCTGCCGGTAGGTGAGTCGCTCCCCGCCCAACTCGGCGACGGCGGGTGCGTCGGGGGCGCGGTCGACCGCGGCGCGCAGCACCTGCACGAGGTTCTGCGGCAGGCCGGTGTAGCGCCGTACGCCGTCCGGACCCGTCTCGATGCCGGTGCAGTCGAAGGGGCTCGCCATCGTCCCGGCCATCGCCACGGCCCACCTCCGCCGACCTCGTCGTCCGCCGGCGATCGTGCCACCGGTCCGGCAGTGGTCCTACCGCTCCAGCAGCGCGAAGGTGGCGACGGCGTGCGCGAGCGCCTCGCCGTCCTGCTCCACGTCGGCCTCGCAGACGGTCAGGTGCTCCCCGCGGGTGCGGAGCCGGGCGGTGACCGTGAGCGGGCCGGGCTTCCCGGGCCGCAGGTAGGTGACGGTGAGCTGGCTGGTCGCCGGCACCTCGCCCTCACCCGTCGTGGTGCGGATCGCCTGGCCCATCGCGGTGTCCACCAGCGTGGCCACCACCCCGCCGTGCAGCGTGCCGGCCGGGTTCAGGTGCTCCTCGCGCACCTCGAAGGCGATCCGCGCGCCGCCGTCGTCGGCGTCCTCGACCTGTGCGCCGATCCGCTGGGCGAAGCCGCCGGGTCCCGTCTGTCCACTCATCCCGCCGCGCTACCCGCAGCGACGGCGTCCGACGCACCGGTCGGCTCGTGCCACGGACGCCGGGGCCCTAGCGTCGACGGCGTGAGCGCTCCGCAGGAGACCCTGGACCGCTGGACCGACGGCGAGCGGCTGTTCGCCACCGCCCTGGGCCGGCTGACCGACGAGGAGCTCGACGGCCCCTCCCTGCTGCCCGGCTGGGACCGGCGGCACGTGCTCGCCCACGTCGCCCGCAACGCCGATGCGGTGCTCAACCTGCTGACCTGGGCGCGGACCGGCGAGGAGACGCCGATGTACCCCTCGCCCGAGGCGCGCGAGGCCGGCATCGCCGAGACCGCCGCGCTCGACCCATCGCGGCTGCGCACCGAGCTGGTCGCCGCCACCGCCCGCTTCGCCGACGCCGTCCGCGGGATGCCGGAGGCGGCGTGGTCGGCGCAGGTGCGCACCATGCAGGGCCGCACGGTGCCCGCCGCCGAGGTGCCGTGGATGCGCTGCATCGAGGTGGTCGTGCACGCCGTCGACCTCGACGCCGGCGTGGGCTTCGCCGACGTCGACGAGCAGGTGCAGACGGCGATCTGCGACGCGGTGTTCGGCGCGTGGGAGCGGCGCGGGAAGATCCCCGACGTCGTCGTCTTCGCCGGCGACCGCGAGTGGGGGAGCGGCGCGGTGGCCGTCTCCGGCCCGCTGCCCGCGGTGACCGGCTGGCTCACCGGGCGCAGCCGGGGCGAGGACCTCGCGGCGGACGGCGACCTGCCGAGGCTGCCGCGCTGGATCTGACGGGACCGCCCGGAAATTGTCTCCCGGACCGTGTCGATCCGGGTCGATCCCGTTCGACGTGTCAGTGAGGGACGGTGGACAGCCGGCCGACCGGGCCGCGACCGCTCCCACCCGAGGAGGGACCCCCGATGCGCTTCATGGTGATCGTCAAGGCCAACGAGGACAGCGAGCGCGGCGTCATGCCGACCGAGCAGGAGCTCGCCGAGATGGGCACCTACAACGAGGAGCTGGCCAAGGCCGGCGTCATGCTCGCCGGCGAGGGCCTGCACCCCAGCTCGCGCGGTTTCCGGGTCCGCTACGACGCCGAGGGCGCGAGCACCGTGGTCGACGGACCCTTCGCCGAGACCAAGGAGCTGATCGCCGGCTACTGGATCCTGCAGGTCAGCTCGCGCGAGGAGGTCGAGCAGTGGGTGCGGCGGGCGCCGTTCCGCAACGACGAGATCGAGGTGCGGCAGGTGTTCGAGGCCGACGACTTCGGCGACGCGATGACCCCCGAGCTGCGCGAGCAGGAGGACCGGCTGCGGGCCACGGTCGAGCAGCAGCAGTCCTGACGGCCGGCGGGGGGCGGCGGTGACCGGACCGACGACGACGCACCGGGTCGTCGAGGCCGTGTGGCGGATCGAGTCCGCCAAGCTCGTCGCCGCCCTCGCCCGGGTCACCGGGGACGTCGGCCTGGCCGAGGAGCTGGCCCAGGACGCACTGGTCGCGGCGCTGGAGCGGTGGCCGGAGACCGGCGTCCCCGACAGGCCGGCCGCCTGGCTGATGGCCACCGCCAAGCACCGGGCGGTCGACCTCTTCCGGCGCGCCGAGCGGCTGGAGCGCAAGACCGCGGAGCTGGGCCGCGACCTGGTCCGGGCCGACCAGCCGGACTGGGCCGCGGCGTGGGTGGAGGCGCTGGACGACGTGGTCGGGGACGACCTGCTCCGGCTGGTCTTCACCGCCTGCCACCCGGTGCTCTCCCGCGAGGCCCGGGTCGCGCTCACCCTCCGGCTGCTCGGTGGGCTGACCACCGCGGAGATCGCCCGGGCGTTCCTCGTGCCGGAGTCCACCGTCGCCCAGCGGGTGGTCCGCGCCAAGCGCACCCTCGCCGCGGCGCACGTGCCCTTCGAGCTGCCCACCGCCGCGGACCTGCCGGTCCGGCTGGCCTCGGTGCTCGAGGTCGTCTACCTGGTGTTCAACGAGGGCTACGCGGCGACGGCGGGCCGCGACTGGACCCGGCCGGAGCTGTGCGACGAGGCCCTCCGGCTCGGCCGCGTCCTGGCCGGGCTGACGCCCGCGGAGCCGGAGGTGCACGGCCTGGTCGCGCTCATGGAGCTGCAGGCCTCGCGCATGCGGGCCCGTACCGGCCCGGACGGCGAGCCGGTGCTGCTGCTCGACCAGGACCGCGCCCGCTGGGACCACGTCCTCGTCGGCCGCGGCCTGGCCGCGCTGCGCCGGGCCGAACAGGCCGGCGCGGGGCTCGGGCCCTACGGGCTGCAGGCGGCGATCGCGGCCTGCCACGCCCGAGCCCGGACGGCGGAGGAGACCGACTGGGTACGCATCGCCGCGCTCTACGAGGCGCTGGCCGAGCTGTCGCCGTCCCCGGTGGTCGAGCTCAACCGGGCCGTGGCCGTCTCCCGCGCCTACGGCCCGGCCGCCGGCCTGGAGATCGTCGACGCGCTGGTCGGGGTGCCGGCGCTGCGCGGCTACCACCTGCTGCCCGCCGCCCGGGGCGACCTGCTGCTGCAGCTGGGCCGCACGGCCGAGGCGCGGGCGGAGTTCGACCGGGCCGCCGGGCTCACCCGCAACGAGCGCGAGCGCACCCTGCTGCTCGACCGCGCGGCGGGCTGCGCCGGCCCCGGCCGCGGGTGAGGATCGGCGGGTGACGAACGGGGTCTTGGAGGGGCTGCACCACGCACAGCTGGCGATGCCGCGGGGCGAGGAGGAGGCCGCGCGGGCCTTCTACGCCGGCGTGCTCGGGATGACCGAGGTCGGCAAGCCCCCGGTGCTAGCCGCCCGCGGCGGCGCCTGGTTCCGCGCCGGGGGCCTGGAGCTGCACCTCGGCGTCGAGGAGGACTTCGGCCCGGCCCGCAAGGCCCACCCCGGCATCCTGGTCACCGACCCCGACGAGCTCCACCTGGAGTTCCTGCAGTCGGCCTGACGTCGGCGGAGGGGGGCGGGCCGACCATGGCGCGGATCGTGCTGCCGGTGCTGCCGTTCGCCGGCCACGTCGCCCCGATGACGGCGGTCGCGGCCGAGCTGGTGCGCCGCGGCCACGAGGTCGTGGCGTACACCGGCGCGAAGTACGCACCCCGGCTCACCGCGGTGGGGGCGGGGTGGGAGCCGTGGCGGCAGGCGCCGGACTTCGACGACGCCGACCTCGCCGCGACCTTCCCGCAGGTCGGCGACGGCCGGGGCGTGCGGGCCGGCCGCGCCAACGGCGAGCACGTCGTCCTGCGGACCGGCGTCGGGCAGGCCCGGGACGTGGTCGCCCTCGCCGGACGCGAGCGGGTCGACGCGGTCGTCACCGACTCCCTGGCCGTGGGCGGCGCGCTGGCCGCCGAGCGGCTCGGCGTCCCGTGGGCCACGGTCGCCGTGACGCCCCTGACGCTGGGCAGCCGGCACCTGCCGCCGCCGGGCGTGCGGCTGCTGCCCATCGGGACGCGGGGTCGCCGGACCCGCGACGCCGTCCTCCGGGCGGGCGCGCGGGTCGCGATCCGGCGGCTGCTCGACCCGCTGATCACCGAGGTCCGGGCGGAGGTGGGGCTCGGCCCGGCCGCCGCGTCGGGTCTCGACGGGCTCGTCTCGCCGCACCTGGTGCTGGCCCAGGGAGTGCCCGGGCTGGAGTACCCCCGCCCCGACCTGCCCGCCGCGGTGCGCTTCGTGGGCCGGCTCGCCGTCCCGGCGTCCCCGCGCCCGGACGGTGTGCTGCCCGGCTGGTGGCCCGAGGTGGAGCGGGCGCGTGCCGAGGGCCGCCCGGTCGTCCACGTCACCCAGGGCACGCTGCACGTGGACCCCGGCGACCTCCTGCGGCCCGCCGTCGAGGGGCTGGCCGGCGGCCCGGCGCTGGTCGTGGCGACGACGGGCGGCGCCGCGGCGGACCGGCTGGGCCCGCTGCCACCGAACGTGCGGACGGCGCCCTTCCTGCCGCACGACGCGCTGCTGCCGGCGGTCGACGTCATGGTGACGAACGGGGGCTGGGGCGGGGTGCTGGCCGCGGTGGCGGCCGGCGTCCCGCTCGTCGTCGCCGGTGCGGACCTGGACAAGCCGGAGGTCGCCCGCCGGGTGGCCTGGAGCGGCGTGGGGGTCGACCTGCGCACCCGTCGCCCCCGCCCGGCCGCCGTCCGGGCCGCGGTGGACCGGGTGCTCGCCACCCCCGGGTTCCGCACCACGGCCCGGGCGCTGGGGCGACGCCTGGCGGCGGCCGGAGGAGCGGCCACGGCGGCCGACCACATCGAGGTGATCCTCCTGCACCCCTGGTAACAGAACCTCGCCGTCTCATACAGTTCCCGTGTCCCGGCGTCACGGGGGCGCCGGGGCTCCGCCCCGCGCTCGGTCTGCTCGGGGACGCCGCGGTTGCGCTCCGCGCCCGCCCGGGTACCGGCCCGGGGCCTCCCCGTCCCCAGCCTCCGGAGTGGTCCGTGGACCCGACCGACCCGCCCGTGCCCGAACTGCAGACCATGCCGCTGGGCCTCTACGACGTGGTGCAGTTCGCGATCCTCGGCGCGGGCCTCGCGCTGTTGGCCTACTTCCTCTACGCCCTGGTCAGCCGGGACGAGGTCTCGGCCCGGTACCGCCCCTCGTCATACGCGGCCCTCTGCCTGGCCGCCGTGGCGACGGCGGCCTACCTGCTGCTCTACCTCGACTGGGACAGCGGCTTCCGGCTCGAGGACGGCGTGTACGTGCCGACCGAGGAGGCGCGGACGACCGAGAGCACCCGCTACATCGACTGGTCGGTCACCGTGCCGCTGCTGACCGTCGAGCTGCTGGCCGTCTGCTCGGTCGCCGGGACCGCCGCTCGCCGGCTGCGCTCCAGCACCATGGCCGCGGCCTTCCTGATGATCGTCACCGGCTACCTGGGCGCGCAGGTGCTGGACCAGGGACGGGACCGGCTCGCCCTGGTCGTGTGGGGGCTGATCAGCACCGCGTTCTTCGCGTACCTGTACGTGGCGCTCATCGGTGCGGTGCGCCGGTCGCTGCCGACGATGGGCCCCGAGGCGGCGGCGAGCCTCCGCAACGCGACGATCGTGCTGCTGAGCAGCTTCGGCGTCTACCCGCTGGTCTACGCGGTCCCCGTCTTCGCCGACGTCACCCCCGCCTGGTTCACCACCATGCAGGTGGCCTACTCCGCGGCCGACGTCGTGGCCAAGATCGGCTTCGGCGTCCTGGTGCACAAGGTCGCCAAGCTGCGCACCGCCGAGGACGTCGCGGCCGGGATCGACACGCACCCCGAACCGGTGTGGTCGAGCAACGTGCAGAAGAGCGACGGCGTGCTGCCCGAGCTCGGCCGGGTCGCCCCGGC